>CAKZVK010000057.1 GCA_937921825.1 uncultured Saprospiraceae bacterium | reverse complement strand
CATAACTCTTCACACCTTAATGTCTTAAAGGTAAAATAGGTTTGCAGGATTATCTAGACTCAGTGAATTATTCTTATCTTGATGAAAACAAAACTGAAAGCAATGAAAAAAATGATCATAGGTGGCCTCGTAGGAGGCCTTATTCTTTTTCTATGGCA
This sequence comes from uncultured Saprospiraceae bacterium, assembly GCA_937921825.1. GTDB lineage: Bacteria > Bacteroidota > Bacteroidia > Chitinophagales > Saprospiraceae > RFSX01. The sequence goes on along the minus strand of CAKZVK010000057.1, from coordinate 67,181 downwards.
ATTCTTATCATGGTCTGGACTCAACATACACAGATCACAGACACAGTATACACCTGTACAGAATGAAGTATTAGAATGTCTACAGGCCAATAATCTTCCCGAAGGTTCTTTTTTCTTACCTAATGTACCAGAGAATACGTCATCAGAGGATCACCAGAAAGCAATGGAATCCTTTATCGGAAACCCTTGGGCGACGATTACCTACCATCATAGTATGGAAGCAAATATGGCGATGAATATGTTCCGAGGGTACATAGTTGATTTTCTTTCAGTGTTTTTGCTCTGTTTTATATTATTAGGGAATCCCGCCTTAGACTTTAAAAAGGTAATGATCACTACAGTAGGTGTCGGTCTTATATCTTATATGACCATGCCGTATCTAGAAAGTATTTGGTTTCAAGGTAATTCTATACCGGATCTCATAGATGCTTTAGTGCAGTGGTCTGTAGCGGGCTTGTTTTTAGCCTGGTACTTACCTCGAAAAGCGAACTAATAGACCTCATCCCTTGTTTAGATTTATAGAAAACAGAATTATGGAAGAAACAACAGTATTTTTCTCAGTGTCCCAGATTAAAATTATGACGGCAAAGCATCTGCTCAAAGAAGCAGGTATTTCTTGTCATTCTATCGATAAAATGGATTCTGCACATGCAGGTGTCTTCGGAGACATAGAGTTATATGTGTCGAAATCAGATGAAGAGGCTGCTAAGAAAATCCTAGAGGAGGCTGAGGTGTTATAAGTAAGCGAGCACTATTTCTTATAGACCTTGATATAATGTACCTGCAACTCATTTATCTTAATGGCAATAAAATAGTAACCTGAAAGCACAGAGTTTTCAGGTTGCCAAGTGGCATAATATTTTTCAGCTTCCATATTCTTCTGTTCGAGTATGGCGACCTGCTGTCCTTTCATATTATAGACTACTAGACCGACCTTAGCTTTCTTAAATACGCCGTAATGGATATCAATCGAGTCTTCAAAAGGATTCGGTTGTGCCTTATAGATCATCCCAGTATTTAAGTGTAGATCTTGCGTCCCTACAGTGAGGCCTTTGCCGTCGATAGCAATATCAAATTGTCCTTCTAGTATATTCTCCTCATTTTCTGTTAAGGTGATAATCCTATTTGTCGCATCATATTCTCCAGAAGTGATAGAGGCTGCAGCATCACCAGCTATTTTTTCATCACCTTCAAAATATATTTGTGTGGTCAATAAAGGGAATTCTGGTGGCTTAATTTTTATGTGGATATGCGAAGGCCTGAAGTCGCTACCATTGAGATATTTTCCTGGTAGAATAGTTTCAAAAAGATAAAAGCCTTGAGCATTTGATTTGGTATAGCCTCTGAGCTTGTACCCTTCATTATCATAAGTTCCTGCATCATCAGCATGCCAGACATCTACGATGGTATCAGGAATATATTCAGAGCAACTAAGATTAAAGATACGACCACTAATTATTAGGCGCTGACCCGGTTCTGTACTCTTGGCCAGTTGATTATTTTCTATCAGTGGTGGCATATCAGTGTAGAAAGGCCCCTCTCCAAAATAGTCACTCGTAGTCTTATCACAACTGAGGTCTTTTTTGGTTTTTGCACTTTTCCTCTGACCAGATAAAAGTTTAGAGCCTAGTGCAACGATGTGATGACTATTGCTAATAGATATGGAAGCTCTCATCAAGATACAGAGGAAATCGCCAATGACAGTCTCTATAAAGTGCTTAGCAATATTGAAAAATATAACAATCAGATTCCTCTCAAATTATGGGTCAGAAAAATAGTCATAAACACAGGTATAGACTGCTATAGAAAAAATAAGAACAAGGAAAAAATAGCACTCCAAGAATCCAATTTAAAATCCTATAACCAAGGAGCTCAAAACTTAGACAAAGAATATCTGATCGCCTTACTCAATCAATTGACACCACAGTATAAGCTGGTCTTTATACTCTATGTCATAGAAGGATATACACATGAGGAGATTGCGGACAAACTAAATATAGCAGTAGGCACTAGTAAATCGAATCTCTCTAAAGCCAGAGCTAAATTGAAAAAATTAATAGTCAAACTAAAGATCAATGAACATATCAGACAATAAGCTCGACGATCTGTTTAGATCACAACTAGATAAAGAATCTAAGCATGATACCATGGATAAGCAATGGAATATCGTTGCTACGCGGTTGCAAAACAACAATCGTAAGAGAGGTTTATTGTGGTTATTGGGCTTTTCGGTATTGGTTGCCTTCTCGGGTTTTTACTTGTGGAATATTCAGGGTAATACTCTCAGTAAAAATCCCTCTATCTCTGAATCAACATTAGAAATAGAACAGCAAGCTCTACAACCAGCCCTCACCCCTAATGTACTAAAAGAAACTACGCAGCAAACTCTGGCAACAAAGGTAGAGGACGTTTCAAAACCGAAACCTACTAAAGAAAATAAATCAATAATTCTATCTGCAGCAACTACTGAGTCTCCCGACCCTACAGCTCCTTGCAACTGCCCTGATGATTATATTGATAACCCTTCCTCATCTACAAGAAAGCCGGAAGAACAAAGTATTGCCACTAGTAAGGTTATTTTTGATACCATCGAAAATGAAAAAACTGAGCTCAATAAAAATACTGGGCAGCTTGCCAGCATTACTCCACTCCCTACTCTTACCATATATATCTTAGACAAAAATCAAAGAGCACATAAATTAAAACACCTAAGTCATGTATCCTTTTACGTTAATCACATGACCGCAAGGCCTAACTTTTATTTTTCAACAGGTCTGGTTAAAGATTATTCCCGCTCTTTTATAGACTCCACTTCTTTAGCGCCATATTTACTCCTAGGGTACTCTGTATCCAAAAAAATGTCCGTATCCCTAAGATATCATCACCAAAATATCCACCGAGCTTTTGATCATAGTTTCGGATATCAAATTCCTACTATCTATGGCATTCCCTCGGAAGCCATCATAGACAAAGGAATAGTCATACAGGGTCTGCATACCTTAGATCTGGCCTTAGATTATAAAGTAATAAAGTACAAAGGCCTTCAAGGTTATATCAAAAGTGGTGTCTTACTAGAAAAGCAATCAGAAGGTAAGCTAAACTTGACGGCAAGTACAATTTACCTAAACACGACTGAAGATATTCCCCTAGAAGCGGGGGCTGCAGGTCTTACACAATCCTATGGAGGAATTGGGCTAAGCTATCCTGTCATTTCAAGACTGCAATTAAACCTTGAATATCTTCGTTTATTTTCTCTATCAGACGCCGCTATAGATTGGAGAGATTCCAACAGATTTTCTCTCGGCTTATCTTATCACCTCAACTAGTAAAAATGCGTAACAGAAGAGATTTTCTAATTAATACTAGCATAGTCGTACAGGTATACGAAGAGTGCCTTTTGACTGGCTGCATCTTTTTTTCTGCAGCCTTTTACTAATTCATGGATAGGGCTGTTGCTCATCTTCTCATAAGGTACATGGATTTATGACTGTTTCAAAATGTCCATTTCTTAAATGATAGAAATCAAAGTATCCGCAACTAGGAACTTTGATATTAAGATTGAACTCTGCTGAGAGATTAAGCTGTCCAGAGTCAGAATCTAAGGACACTTCATTGAGTATAAAATTCTCATCATCAAAGTATATAAAATCAGTACCAAGTAATCTTCCAATAGGCCAAAGACCTTCAGTTCCTAAAATCTTTATTTCTACATGGTTGTACTCTTTTGTCTCAGTACGATAGAATTTCTGCCCCCATGGTCGACTCAGAAAGGCCTCTAGAATTAGCTCATTACTGTTATAGGTATAAAGGCCTTCTGCAGTTGCAGTCAGATTGGCCTTAGCTTCTAGGTAGGTGAAGGAGAGCTCAAAAGTCGAATATTCGAATAGGGACTGATCTGTAAGAGTATATCTAAAAACATTAGTTATTCTTATCGAATCCTCAGAAGTCTCATAGTTATTCCAATAGTTAACTGCTGATTCTTTTGTGACCATACCAAATTCTAGATCCTGCTCAAGAGTCAAAAAGACAGGATCACTAATGCGGATATCTGCGGTATAATCAACAGTATGAACGTCAAATCCTAAGTTGTAGCCAGATTTATGACTCGGGCAACGATCTGAGAACTTAGAGCAGCCTGTGATCAGGAAGGCGCAAAGAAGTAAAAGCGGAAGTTGTTTTATCATGATTAGATTTTATTAGTTATTGGGTGCACCGGCTTCTATCCAGCAGGCAAACATTTCTCTCTGTTCTGTAGTAATGCTTTGAGGATATAAAGGCATTTCTTGTGTCTCTATTAATTTTTCCCAGAGGACACCACTTTCTGCTACTTCCTTGATGTTTTCATAGATAGAGTAGTGATCCCATGAATTATGACAATAGCCTGCACAAGAGGTAGAAGTAATAGGGATAAGGTCTTTTTTGTAGCTGATGTCACAAGCAGGGGCTTCTTGTTCCTTGCTACAACTTTGCTGTAAGAGAGAAAGACTGAGGAGAATTGTAGCCAGTGTAATGATTTTAAGCTTCATCGTTGCTTTTTATTCCATACACGTAGAATTGTTGCTTTGGGTTGCCTTGGGGTCCATTTTATTATCAGGAATGTGAAACTACCTTAACTAACGATAATCAAGTTTGGCTATCTTTATCAGTAGAGAACACGTATTGAGCCATTGAGTATTGCGACTGCGTTTTTATTAATAGGTGGGCATGATACGAGCACGAAGATTTCTCCGCGTCACTTCGTTGTGGTCGAAATGAAAAAGATCTTTTCATGCCGATTGAAGCGGAGCGGAATAGAGGTATCTTGGTTCTCGTATTGAGCCATTAAGTATTGCAACTGCCTAGACTTATGAAAACTATCACTTCGTTATTATTCCTTCTGAGTTGTATGCATTTTATTAGCTGCAGCAATGATTCCTATCAAGAAATAGATAAGGTCACTGGTCTAGCCATATACGATGTGAATGGTGGCGCCATAGGTTTGTGGAATGTGCCGAATGATAACTCAGAGGTAGGAGTCGTCTTTCCTAATCCCAGCTCAGGCTTGGTCTCTTTGTTTTCTTCAGAGCCACTTAGTCGCGTATGGATAGTTTCTGCAGATTGTAGCCCTAGCAGTGATGAAGATATCCGAGCCTTATCGGATGATCTTATCTACACGGTGAGCGAGGTTGATAACCTAGCTATCAGAAGTTTTGATCTTAATGGAGATTTCGGGAATCTTAATCTTCAAGACTTGGCTGCAGGTTTCTACAGGGTCTTTTACGAAAGTATAACTGGAGAGCTCTTCTGGCAGAATATCTTCATAGATCCAAGTGTTATTTCTTTTCCCGATTTTTCTATTCTTGATGAAGCTTGCTGAGTAAACTATAATAACGATAGGTAATACTCGATTACCTATATTGTTTGGCTAAGCTTTATTATAGCTTGATAAAGGGCTTGCTTGTTCTAGAGTTACTAGTTGTGATACTTAGAACATAAACTCCTGCACTCCACGTATTGATATCTAATCGTAAGACAGATTCTCCTTTGGTAGGCATATCTAAATACACTTTTCCATTGAGGTCATAGATGATTAAGTGCCCTGCGGTATTCTTGTCAAGATTGATAAATATTTCTTCCTCCGAGGGATTAGGGAATAGTGACAGTGTGGACTTAGTAACTGCAGTTGTTTGTGAGCTATGCTGACTTTCTATATAGTTATCCCTTAGATCATTGTCTAGTTTGTAATCAGCCCCATAGCAACTATAATATGTCTTTCCTATGGTAGGAAGACTATACTCATAAGCGTTACTATGCAGGTAGGTCTCACCTCTTTCTATGCTCGTCTGTATTTCATCTTTGATACTAGAATAGCCACAGTCCCATCCTAACTCATGCACTCTGCTGGAATGCAGTAGAAGAACATTGATGATAGAGTCTCCATTATTTGTTATTGCTACAGTGCCCTCTAAGTACTGCTTTCTAAAAAAAGTGGTGTCACCTGAGCTCTGAACATAAAAGGTATCTAGAGCTCTTGTTTGAAATTCTGAATCAGCCAAACTAAAGTCTACTCTTTCGAATTCATACTCTTCAAGTTTAGGTGTTTTTCTTATAACGGCAGGTCCATTATGTCCTAACTCATAGGCGGTATAATATTCCTTACCGTCAAAATATACACTATGGCAATTTAGCTCAGGAAATGCATCATCATAGAGCTCGTTGATGCTTCCATCTTTACTAAGCGCTTAGATAATCCCGTCACCTCCAGCAAAAGTAAGCCCATCGCCATCATAGGTGTAGCAGCTGTTATTCAGATCTTTACATTTATATAAGTCTGGATTAATGGTGAGCGAATCTATCAGCTCCCAGTTTGCAGTGCGATAAGCAAATAGTTGCGAAGCTGCTATCAATATAATTGTGCTATCTCGCTGTTCTATTTTATTTACAAAGCCATTCGGACCTTCAGCTAACTTATTTCCAGCCATATCCAATATGCCCTTTCAGAATCCACCAAGTAGAGGGAATTATCTAAGCCGAAAATATTAACTATGGACTCTGGTACCTCAGTGGTTCTATGGAGAGTACCATTATAATAAGTGGCTATCTGTCTGACACTATCAGCTGTCTCACTTGAGGTCAGAATGTGTTGGAATTCAAAATGGATTCCTAGTGTATCCAGTTCTGTGATAGCGGCACTAAGTGTAAGTCTATCGAGGTATGTTTTTTCTTCTGTAGCAGTATTATAGAAAAGAATAGCCCCAGGACTATAGTCACAACCCTTTAATAGGAACAGAATGACATATAACTCTCCATTAGGTGCTGTGATTATTTCTGCTCTTTCGTGCTCATAGTCTCCTAGACTGATGCGCTGAGAAAGACCCTCTGAGTCTAGCATGGTTATGATGCTTTCTCTATTATCAGCAATGGATACGTAGATGACCCCCTCATTATAGTTTTGGACTGCTGTGACTTTAGAACTTGTATAATCTTGATCATAAAATTCACTATACGCCAGCTCTTGACCACAGACGAATGTCGGCAGTATGAGAAGAATTGTACTGATAGTGATTTTCATAATAATGGTCCTTTCGAAAGTGTAGGTAAGATAGGGTAATTGTGCTTCTTGATGCCTTGGCTATTATGTTAGTCAGGACATATGGTCTTTAGAACCTACCCTACATGTCACAAAAGAGTGCCGAGACCTTTCGTTTGCGTCAGTACCCGTCTCTGATAGCATATGGTGTGCAAATTGTATAAGTAATGTTCATTATTCTCTGAGTAGAATAGAGAAATTATAAGTAGTTCGCGAAGGCCTGAGCCATGAAAGATTGTACTGAAATAGGGGCCTCTGCCGCCATACATTTTGGCAATCAACCTCTCTCAACCAATTTTATAGTGTTTCTACTTGCTAAACTGATTTTCTTCGCTATATTTGGTCAACCAATTATTGGTCAACCAATTTTGCAAACCAACAATGCTAGAGAATCTTCAAAGAATTGAAGTAACAAATCCTGTAGACCTAATAATCAGACAAATACGGTCTTTGATTAGCTCAGGTGAGATAGAACCAGGAGAGAAGTTACCCCCAGAAAGGAAGCTTGCGGAGCACTTTGGAGTTAGTAGAGGTCAGGTTAGAGAAGCTTTGAGCAAACTAGAGTTCTATGGCATTCTCAAAACCCTTCCCCAGAGCGGAACTATCGTCAGTGGTATAGGAATAGTAGCTCTAGAGGGATTGATTACAGATGTATTGCAAATAGAGGAAAACGATTTTCAGTCTTTAGTAGAGACCAGAGTTATTCTAGAAAAGAAAGCAGCAGCCCTTGCTGCAGAGAGAAGAACTCCTCAGGATATAGTGAAAATGTCTAATGCGCTCAAGGCTTATGAGCATAAGCTGAAAAATGGACTTTTGGCCGTAGAAGAGGACCTAATGTTCCATATCAAAATCGCAGAAGCCAGCAAAAACAAGGTATTGAAATCATTAATGATGATTATCACCCCTGATATCGTCAGTAATTTCAAGACTCTAAATGTCTGTAGTGATTCCAAGAATTATAAAACTGTAGATGAGCATAGAGAGATACTCAATAATATCATAGATAGAGATCCTGTGGCTGCTTCGTCTGCTATGGACTTACATCTAAATGAGGTCGTGGAATACAGTCAAAAATACAAGCCAAACCAAAGCGAAAATGAATAATGCGATATAAAGAAAAAAGGAGCAAGATCTGAACCTTGCTCCCTATAGAATCTTTTGTGCTATCTAAAAACAAAGTTTGACCGCTCGATTTAGATAGCACGCATATAAAATGTCTTTTATTAACCACCTTAAAAAAGGTAATCAACTATGAAAAACAAATTACAAACTTGTGGACTATCGTCGATAGTCTCGATCCAAAGGTACTTTATGTCCTTGGTATTTTTACTAGGTTTCAGCCTATGTGCTTCCTTTAACAGCTTAAGTGCACAAAATGTTTCTGGGACGCTAACGGGAAATGATGGTGAAGCACTAATCGGAGCTAGTGTCATGGTAAAAGGTACTTCAGTAGGTACTATTACTGACATCGATGGCTCTTATTCCCTGCCAGCAAATGCAGGTGATGTATTAGTATTCAGTTATGTTGGTTTCAGAGATACTGAAGTGACAGTAGGAGACCAAAGAAGTATTTCTCTTATTCTGGAGCCAGACTCTCAGACCCTAGACGAAATAGTCGTGATCGGCTATGGTACCTCCAAGAAATCCCATCTTACCGGCGCCATATCTAAAGTCGACCAAGAGAAGCTAGATCAGCTCCCTGTCCAGAGGGTAGATGAAGCACTAGTAGGACAAGTCTCTGGTGTCAATATTGCGGCTACTGAAGGAGAAGCAGGTTCTGCTCCTACAATTAGAATTAGAGGTACAGGATCTGTAAGTGCAGGCGCTAGTCCGTTAATCGTTGTAGATGGACTTATTGTAGATAACGATTTTCTAGGTTCTCTAGATATGAATGATGTTTCTTCTTTTGAGATCTTAAAGGATGCGGCTTCGTGTGCTATCTATGGATCTAGAGGCGCTAATGGTGTCATCCTTATCACGACTAAAGATGGTGTGGCAGGAAAGACGAAGTTTTCTTACAATGGGTCAATAGGTCAAAAAGAGGCGCACCAGAGTGATGCTTACTACTTTAGTGTAGCAGAAACTGCTGCTGCAGAAATGGCAGCCAATGGAGAACTATCTAACAGAACAAAGTATAAGCAACTGATCGGTGTAGATAGAGACTGGCAGGATGTAATTTTTGATGGTGGAACTATCCAGAGCCACTCACTAAGTGCTAGAGGGGGTGATAAGAACACTAACTTCAGTGCTACTTTCGGATATAGTCATGATGAAGGTGTCCTATTGACAGATGACAATAAGAGATACAACATGAGTTTCAAGGTTAATACCAAGATAAATGACAGACTCTCTTTTGGAGCTTCTATGGCGCCATCGTATACTAAGAGAAGAAGATTCGATGGATCTACACATGATATCCTAAGGCAGACGCCTTGGTTACCAGTGTACCATGATGAAAATACTATTCAATATGTGGATAGAGATGTATACCCTGATGTACAGGTAGGGGATTACGCAGTACAACGTCACTTTGATAATTATACAAATACCGCATTAGGATTAGATGAGCAAGATATCAGTAATACGTCTAATACAAATCCCGCTGCAAAAGTTATCGAAAGAGAAAGGTATGAGGATAGATTTAAAATCTTCGGTAGTACGTATCTACAATTAGATATAGCAGAAGGATTAAATTTCAGAACGGTACTCGCAGGTGATATTCAGAATACGGATAGATCTAGATGGCAAGGATTAAAAGCACATAGAAATGGTGCTTCTAACATAACTTTGGATGTCTCTAATGAAAATGCAATTCACCTATTAAATGAGAACTATTTCACCTACTCTAAAGATTTTAGCGGACATGAGTTAACTGCTGTAGCAGGTTTTTCTGCAGAGAAGTGGGATTATGGTTTTACTAGTGCTCAGGCTAAGGGATACGAAAATGATCTACTTAAGACGATCTCAGCAGGTGCTGATAAGACAGCCTCTAACTCAGGTGAGTCGCAAGAAAGATTCCTTTCTCAGTTTGGAAGATTGTCTTATGCTTATAACCTAAAGTACTTAGCATCAGTCAGTGTAAGAAGAGATGGAAGTTCAATCTTCGGTCCAGATAAAAAGTATGGTATTTTCCCTGCTGTTTCGGCTGGATGGGTAGTAAGCCAAGAAGACTTTTTGGCTAATAACAGTATGGTTAATTTCTTAAAGTTCAGAGTTAGTTATGGACTGACAGGTAATAATGATTTGGATAATTTATATCCTTCTATAGCTTTATTAGGTGCAAACACAGCAGTTATAGATGGATCACTAGTAGGTGGTGTACAAGCGTTGAATATTGCTAACAGAGAGCTAGGATGGGAAAGTTCTAGGGAATTTAACCCAGGGGTAGACTTTGAATTGTTTGGCTCTTTCTTATCAGGGTCATTAGATTACTACAACAGAACAAGTGATGCCTTACTACTAGAAAATCCAATTTCCACAACAACTGGATTTTCTAATGCCTTAGTGAATCTTGGAAAAGTAGAAAACAAAGGTTTTGAATTAGAGCTGAGAACAAACAACATAAGCAACCAGAACTTTAGATGGACGACTTCATTGATCGCCTCTAGAAATGAGAATACGTTACTTGATTTTGCTGATTCAGATGGACAGATACAAAGTGTAGATAGCAAGAGAGCTGCAGAGTGGATCAATCTAGAAGGGAATCCAATTTCATCTTTCTACGGATGGGTTGTAGATGAGGAAATAGATCCTACTTACTTAAAAGAACCTTTCCATCCAGTAGGAGGTCAGGCTCAAGATGTTTACGTTAAGGATCTTAACGGTGATGGTCTTATAGATGATGATGACAAAACTATTCTTGGTAACCCATACCCAGACTTAGTATGGTCACTAGGTAATGAAATAAACTTCAGTGGTATCAACTTGAGTTTCATGATTCAGGGTACCGTAGGTGCAGAAGTAAGAAATATGGGAGACCAGTATTTATTTAATCAGTTCAACAGTGGACAAGATTTTGTAGCTGGAACACCTAATTCACAGTTCATAAAGCAAAAGATTTTTACAAACAGTATCATTCAAGATGCTTCATACTTAGCACTAAGAAATGTGACTATCGGCTTCGATCTAGGCAGATTGATACCTAGAGCTTCTGAGTCACTCTCTAGAGCAAACGTATATGTGTCTGGACAGAACTTAATCTATAACACTGCAGAGGGATATACTGGATTCAATCCAGAATCAATCAGAGATACAAGTCCTACGACTTATGGATATCAGTTAGCAGGTTCTCCAATAGCAAGAACAGTTTCTGTTGGTGTGAATCTGGAATTTTAATCTTTGCAAACAATTAAAAAACTAGAAATGAATAAAATATATATCATATCCATTTTAGCCATAAGCATGCTAATGGTTTCTTGTGGTGAAGATTTTCTTAATCCAAGCCCAACAGCTGCCATTAGTGAGGCAGGATTTTACGAAACTGAGGCTCAAGTAGAAGCTGGCGTTATTAATATGTACGATGGTCTACAAGGAGTAAATTCTACAGGATCTAACGATAACAGAGGTGTACAGATAGAATTTTACATGGCAGAGATGCTGAGTGACAATACGAGAACGAAGAGTTCTGAAGGTGAGGCAGCGGCTTTTGAAAACTACACAATTGCGGCTACTAATGGTATCGTGACAGATTACTACAGAAGTATGTATGACCTTGTTTTCAGAGCTAATACAGTTTTAGCAAACTTAGAAGCAGCTGAAGGTAAGAGAGCACAGTTCGAAGGCGAAGCGAAGTTCGTAAGAGCACATGCTTTCTTCAATCTTGTAAGAACATTCGGCGATGTACCCTTAATTGATGAATTAGTAAATCCATTAGATACGGATAAGCAATTTACAAGAGTAAATGCTGATGGAATCTATAGTTTAATAATCGGTGATCTAACTACCGCAATAGCTAACCTAGATAATGGTTCTAAGAATAGAGCCTCTAAAGCTGCGGCTCAAGCACTATTGGCTAAGGTCCATCTGACAAGAGGTAACTATGCTGAGGCACAATCACTTTGTGAGGCAGTAGTAGGTTCGGGAGCTTTTGCGTTGGAAGCGAACTTTGGTGACGTCTTTACTAATGAAGGTAACGGAGAAGTAATATTCGCTATAGGTTATGCACCAGATGATAGTGAAAACAGTCAGAATTTCTCTGCCGAATGGTTAAATGCTGTAGGTAGAACTACTGGAGTAAATTATGTAACTGATGAAGCTGTAGCTGCTCTAGACGCTATGGGTGGTACCAGAGCTTCTTCATATAGAGTGGATGAATTACAACCTATTCACCACCAAGTAACAAAGTATCTACCAGATTCTGGTGATCCAGTTCTAGCTGGAAATGACTGGATCGTTCTGAGATATGCGGATGTATTACTTATGCATGTAGAAGCTATCATGGGAAGCTCTGCTGGCACTACTAGTTCTGCTGCTCAGGGTTCGTTCAATGCTGTCAGAGCTAGAGCAGGTATGGCAGAGGTGTCTGGAGAAATTACTAAGCAGATGCTAATGGATGAAAGAAGAGTAGAACTAGCATTCGAAAATCAAAGATTTTTTGATCTGAAAAGATTCGGGGTAGCACAGGCAGTGCTGTCTGAATATTCTACTAATAACGGATATAGCTTCAATGCTTCAGATCTTATACTCCCTATTCCTCAGAGAGAAATCAACTTGAGTAATGGCGTATTAACTCAGAATCCTGGGTACTAAAATTTTTCAATTATTATAAATTAAGAATATCATGAAATATTTATCATATAAAACTGGAGGGATTTTATCACTGCTCTTTCTAGTTTGTTTAGCTTTTACTTCTTGCGATTACGAGTTTGATTTACCAGAAGCAAATTCCAAGGCAGATGAGAATCCGCCTTCAGCAGGATTCAGTTACTCTCAGACAGACCCTGAAGATTTTAGAGTTGTTTCATTCGCTAATTCTTCTTCCAGTGCTACGAGGTATGCATGGGATTTTGGAACCGGAGATACATCAACAGATACAGATCCTTCTTACACCTATTCAGGTGAAGGAACATGGACAGTAACTTTGACTGCAAGTGATGAGAATGGTGCTTCTGCTGTTTCTACACAAGAGGTAGTTGTTATAGAACCAGAAGAGCCAGATGCGATAGTACCTGAGGTCGTCAATGGTGACTTTACGGAAGGACAAGATGGCTGGAAAATATCAAGCTTTACAGGAGGTACGACTAGTCCGTTCAATTCATCAAGTGATGGGTCTCCTAATGACTACGATGGTAATGATACTGGTGCCAAGACTCCAGGAGCTAAATGGACAAATGGCACCTCTGCGGGTCCACTATTAAGTGATGGATCTAGATTTGGTTACCAAGCTCACGCAGTATCAGCTAATACAACTTACATTGTAGAGTGGGAATATGCTATCAAGAATGAAGTAGATGATGTTCCTGGTGGTGATAGATTGGTGATGCAAATCTTAGATGGTCACTTCGATGATGGTGTAGATGCCCTAGCAGCAACAGTTATCAGTGAGCATGTAGGACTAGAAGCCTTAGGAAAAGGAAACTTTACTTCAGTGAAAACAGAATTCGAATCAAATGATTCTGGAATGATTGCGATATGGATGTGGGGAGTAACCTCAGAAGATGCATATATAGATAATGTAAAGCTCTATCCAAAAGGATAACAACAAAACTCAATCGTGAAAGCAACACCACTCTTCTACAACTGGCTTTTGGCCTTAGCAGTCTGTGCATCCGCATGTACTTCTACTGAGCCTAACCCACCTAATCCAGGTAACATGGATGAAGTGGAGCCAATTGTAGAGGAGACGGGTGATGCTATTATAGATTTAAGTAATTGGAAAGTAACACTTCCTATAGGTCGTCCTACAGAAGTGGAACCTCCAGAGATACTGACTTACCAATCTAATGCTGTAATCCAGCCTTACATGTATGATGATGTAGAGGAAAGGGCTGTGGTATTTTATACTAAGCCAGGATCTACTACACAAAATTCTTCCTACTCTAGAACGGAGTTGCGAGAGCAAATGGTGCCCGGTAGTAATAATACTAACTGGACTTTTGAGCAAGGGGGTAGAATGAGAGGTACATTGCGATTGGATGAAATCTCTGAAAAACCGAATGGAGATTTTGATAGGATCATAGTAATGCAAATTCATGGCCGCCTCACAAATGCTCAGAGAGATGAGATAGGTGAGGATGATAATAATGCACCACCTGTTCTGAAAATATACTGGAATAATGGTCGGATCAGAGTGGAGAGAAAAGTATTGAAAGACCTCAATGTAGCTTATCCAGACATTTTGAAAAAAGGAGCTTGGACAGACGAAAGCATTTGGTTTTCTGAAAGGGTAGATAAGGAGAAATTCACAATAGAGATCATTGTAAAAGGAACTAGAATGCAAGTAATTATGAATGATACAGAAGAACTCGTTTTTGATGATATCCACACTGAGAAATGGAACATCTTCGAGAACTACTTTAAAGCTGGTAATTATTTGATATCTACGGATCCTTCTTCCTTTGCTTCAGTCAAATATTATGATCTAGAAGTATCTCACTAATAAAAGTAAAATAGTTTTTTCATACGATATCATCAGAGGCATTTTGTCTCTGATGATTTTGCCATTTTTATAAATTGCAAGCTCAAATAATTTTGCCGATTCAGAGCAGAGACATAGCTTCGAGAGCGAGATAAAAACTAAATTGGAAAAAGGACTATACACAACTAAAAAAAATAGATATGAGCGAATTACACGAGAGTTTAAAAGCAACTAAAGAATACTGGATAGATACTGAGACTCCTTGGGAACCAGTCGCAGAAGGATTGGATAGGCAGATAATGGGTTATGATGGTAAGATTATGCTGGTCAAGGCACGATTCGATACAGGTGCTGTAGGTCAGATGCACAAGCATTATCATTCTCAAGTAACCTATGTAGCAAGTGGAGAATTCAAGATGACCATCGGCGATGATGTTCGTATCATAAAGGCTGGAGATTCTTATTATATTCCGCCACATGTCATGCACGGTTGTGTCTGCACTAAGCCAGGAATACTTATAGACGTATTTAGCCCAGCAAGAGAAGACTTTTTAGGTCATGAACAATTAGATATACCCACATGGCCGATAAAATAGAAAAGAAAAAAGGAGGACTCCGATGGTGGGTAGTTTCACTAGTAGCCCTAGCTGCCGTGATCAACTATATAGATAGGCAAGCCTTCGGTGCCTTGTGGCAAGATATTGCCTCCGAATTATTTCCAGATATGGATAAAGAAGGTACCAAAGCAATATATGGGACGATTTCTGCAGTATTTATTTTATCCTATGCTGCCGGACAAACCATCTTTGGAAAGATATTCGATTGGATAGGAACGCGTATAGGATTTGCTATTTCTATCGGAGTCTGGTCAGCAGCTACGATGATTCATGCCTTTGCTAAGGGTATGATTAGTTTTTCTATATTCCGTTCTATCTTGGGAATTGCAGAGGCAGGTAACTGGCCAGGTGCTGCAAAAGCCAATGCTGAGTGGTTTCCTACTAAGGAAAGAGCTTTTGCGCAAGGAATATTTAATTCTGGAGCTGCGATAGGAGGTATAGTAGCTTATCCAATAATAGGTATACTGTCAATCTACTTTTCGTGGCAGATGATTTTCATCTGTGTAGGATTGATAGGTTTCCTATGGTTAGTACCTTGGTTATATTTAGTAAAGGCACCACCAGAAAGACATCCTTGGTTATCTGATGCAGAGAAGGAGTATATCTTATCTGGTCAAGAAAATCAGGATCTAAATACTGATGGCACCTATGATGACGGTTATGCACCAGAGACCGGTGAGTTATTGGGCCATAAAGAAAGTTGGGGAGTAATAATTGCTTCAGGAGCCATAGATCCTATATGGTGGTTGTTTATAGTCTGGATTCCGATTTATCTAGAAGAGGTATTCGGGTTCACGGTTAAGGAAATTGCCTTTTCAGCATGGGCTCCTTATGTAGGAGCTATGTTCGGCGCATGGTTTGGTGGCTTGCTTGCGCAAAATAGATTAGGAGCCGGATGGTCAGTCAATAAGACAAGAAAGATGGTAATTACTTTAGGTTGTCTAATTATGATACCTTGCTTCTTTCTATTAAAAGCACCAGGATCTGCGACTAATGCAGTTATAATTATGGCAGTACTACTATTTGGATTCCAAACAGCTATCGGAAATGTTCAAACTTTACCGAGTGATCTTTTCAGTGGAAAAGTGGTGGGAACACTTTCTGGTTTTGCGGGTACTGCTGCGAAATTGACAGCTTTTGGAATGACGGCTTTAGTACCGATGCTTACGACTGGAGGAAATTATACTCCTGCCTTTATCATTGGAGGAGCCTTAGCATCAATAGCTTTGCTAGCTGTGTGGTTACTTATACCAAAAGTGGAACCACTCAAACCTGCACATTAATTACTTAGTTAGAAAGAAAATACTTTCATTATAGAAAGACTTAATAAATAGAATTTATATTTAAATAAAAGCAAATGAAATTAGAAGGAAAAGTAGTAATAATAACAGGTTCTACAGACGGAATTGGATTGGAAGTCGCAAAGCATGTGGGAAAGCAGGGAGCTGTTGTTTTGCTTAATGGTCTTGAAGATGAAAAGGGGGCAAGTAGAGTTAAGGAATTGACAGAAATGGGAATAAAAGCAGAGTACTATGGCTTTGATGTAACCAATGAGGAACTCGTCACAAAAAATATAAAAGCAATAGGAGAGAAGTATGGGAAAATCGATGCTCTTATAAACAATGCAGGTGGTCTTGGAGGTCGTTCTCGTTTTGAGGAAATGACGACAGACTTTTATAGAAAGGTCATGGCACTAAATTTGGATTCTGTTTTCTTTGCATCTAGAGCAGCGATACCTTATCTAAAGAAAGGAGAGCATCCGACAATTATTAATTTTACTTCTAATGCGGCATGGAATGCAGGCGGTCCTGGAGCTGGTATGTATGGTACGTCAAAAGCAGGTGTACATACGATCACAAGAGCTCTAGCTAAAGATCTAGCAGAATATGGTATTAGAGTTAATGCTGTTTCTCCTGGGACAATAGATACTAATTTCCATATCGGAATTAAATCTACCAAGCCAGAAGTATTTCAGTCTTGGGCTAAGAACATTATGCTCGGAAGATTAGGCCAGCCAGAAGATGTCGCAGGTGTGGTTGCTTTTCTAGTCAGTAAGGATGCAGCCTTTATTACTGCAGAGACCATTCAGATAGGTGGTGGTCAAGCACTAGGTATTTAAAATTTAAAACAAAGCGAAAATATTATGAGTAACACAAAAAGATTCAAAGGAAAGGTGGCTGTGGTCACAGGAGGTGCTCGAGATATAGGAAGAGCCATTTCTGTTCAGCTAGCGCGAGAAGGTGCAAAAGTTGTAATTAACTATAACAGTTCAAGAGCAGGTGCTAAAAAGACCTTAGAAGAAATAAAGTCTTTCAAAGGCAAAGCAATTGCTGTCAAAGCAGATATATCTACTACCAGAGGTATCAAAAGCTTGAAGGCAAAAACACTTAAAGCTTTCGGCAAGAAGGTCCACATCCTAGTGAATAATGCAGGAGGTCTTTTTGCTCGTAAGACTTTGCAAGAATTTGATGAAGACTTTTATAACCTCGTAATGGATGTAAACTTCAAGGGAACAGTCTTTACGATGCAGGCTTTCGAGCCGATGATGCCCAAAGGTAGTTCTGTTATAAATCTTTCTTCTCTAGCCGCTAGAGATGGAGGTGGTGGAGGATCAGCACTGTACGCTTCTTCTAAAGGTGCAGTAACGACATTCACAAGAGCTATGGCTAAAGAATTAGGCCCTAAAGGTATTCGTGTCAATGCATTATGCCCAGGTCTTATCGGTACTAAGTTCCACGATGACTTTACTAAAGATGAAGTACGTACTATAGTAGCTGGCAAGACACCTGTGAGAAGAGAGGGTAGAGCAGATGAGGTAGCAGACTTAGTCGCTTATCTAGCGTCTGATCAAGCCTCTTTCGTTACTGGAGCCAACTTTGATATTAACGGAGGCCTTGCCTTTTCATAAATTATAAACAGATATTTTTTTAGATGGGTAAAGTAGTAACCTTCGGAGAGATAATGCTGAGGCTGAGTCCTCCAGGATGGAAAAGATTTTCTCAAGCGTCTAGCTTTGATGTAGTCTATGGTGGTGGAGAAAGTAATGTTGCGGTCTCTCTTGCTAATTATGGTATGGATGTAGACTTCGTGACGAGGCTACCACAAAATGACTTAGGAGATTGTGCCTTGATGGAACTGCGCAAGCGAGGTGTCAATGTAGATAAGATTGTAAGAGGTGGCGAGAGACTGGGCATCTATTTTTTAGAGACAGGCGCAGTAAGCAGAGGAAGTAAGGTCGTCTATGACAGAGCGCATTCTGCAATGTCTACCATACAGAAAGGGATGGTAGATTGGGAAGCCGTTTTCGATGGTGCCGAGTGGTTTCATTGGACAGGGATTACACCAGCTATTTCGCAAGGCGCTGCTGATGCTTGTCTAGAAGCTATACAAGCTGCTAATAGACTAGGTGTCACCGTTTCTACAGATCTTAACTACAGAAAGAAATTGTGGAAGTATGGCAAGGAGCCAGGGGAAGTCATGCCCGCTCTAGTAGAAGGCTGTGATGTCATCCTAGGTAATGAAGAAGATGCTGAAAAGCATTTCGGCTTACATCCAGAAGGTGTAGATGTGACACATGGTGGCAGTGTAGATGGCAAAGCTTATCTCTCTGTCCTAAAGCAGTTACAAAAAATGTTTCCTAGAGCAAAGAAAGTAATCACTACTCTTAGAGGTTCTATTTCTGCGTCACATAACTCATGGTCTGGTGTGCTCTATGATGGCGACAAACTTTTTGAAGCACCAACTTATCAGATTACACATATAGTAGATCGTGTAGGTGGCGGTGATAGCTTTATGGCAGGATTGATCTATGGACTTCTGACTTACAAAGGAGATGATCAGAAGGCTTTAGATTTTGCAGTAGCAGCATCTTGTCTCAAGCATACAATCAAAGGTGATGCGAATCTAGTGACTGTTGATGAGGTAGAGAAATTGATGGGGGGAGATGCGTCTGGACGGGTATCTAGGTAGTTGACAATTAACAATTAATAATTAACAATTGGAGAGATTGTGGAGATTAGAAGGATTGATGATTAATGGGAAAGTAATTTTGCTTTATGGCTTCATATACTTCTTTCGAGGAATTAGATTGCTATCGTAAATGTAGGATTCTGCGTATAAAAATGTATCGTCTCTTAAAGGATCATAAAATTAGAGATCGTGATATGATTCAAAATTTTAGTCGTGCAGGACGATCTACAACTAGGAATATTGCAGAAGGATTTGGGAGGCATTCGCATAAGGAAAACATACAGTACTGTAGAATAGCTCGTGGTTCATTGCATGAAATCCTTGATGACTTGAATATTTTCGAAGATGAAAACTTTTGTAAAAGTTCAGATTTGGAAGAACTAAGAAAATTAGTCTATCAAGCTTTAAAGTCAGTGAACGGATATATAAGCTATCTAAAAAAGATAAAGTGATTAGCAAGAAATCAACAATCAACAATCTTTCAAATCAACAATCTTTAAAAATCAACAATCAACAATCTCTTAAATGAATTAGCAATCTCTCAAATGAACAATCTTTAAAAATCAACAATCTCTCAAATCAACAATCTTTAAAAATCAACAATCAACAATCTCTTAAATGAATCAACAATCTCTCAAATCAACAATCTTTAAAAATCAACAATCTCTCAAATCAACAATCTTTAAAAATCAACAATCTCTCAAATCAACAATCAACAATCTCTCAAATACCAATTAGCAATCTCCAAAATCAACAAGCTTAAAAGCTAAAACCAATAATTAGAATTACATAAATGGCAAAATACAGCAGAATACAAGTTGCACAAACAATGGAAGAGCAAGGCATGGTCCCTTTGTTCTACAATGATGATATAGAATTATCTAAAGCTTTACTCAAGGCATGTTATGATGGAGGATCTCGATTATTAGAGTTTACGAATCGAGGAGATTTTGCACATGAAATTTTTGGAGCACTGAATAAGTATGCTTTGGCAGAGTTGCCAGGTATGATTCTAGGAGTCGGTTCTGTAACGGATGCAGGTGCAGCCTCTTTATATATGCAGTTGGGAGCCAACTTTGTCGTGACACCGGTACTTAGAGAAGATATTGCAATTGCTTGTAATCGTAAGAAAGTACTATGGTCGCCAGGCTGTGGCTCTCTCACTGAAATATGTAGAGCAGAAGAACTAGGCTGCGAGATAGTAAAATTGTTCCCAGGAGGCATCTATGGTCCAGGTTTTGTTAAGGGGATCAAAGGTCCTCAGCCATGGACGAAGATAATGCCGACAGGAGGTGTGACTCCTACAGAGGAGAATTTATCTGGCTGGTTTGATGCTGGAGTGACTTGTGTGGGGATGGGCTCTAAATTGTTTACCAAAGAAGTCAAAGAGGGAGACACCGAAGCCCTTAGAAGCAAAGTCGAAGAAACTCTGGCCTTAATCAAAAGGCTAAGAGACAAATAAACTAGATGAGTATCTCACGCAGAACCTTTATTAAGAACATAGGAGTTGTGACCATAGCGGCACCTTTATTATCTCCCTTAAAGACTTGTGGTTCTAGCTCTGCAGATAAATTAGAGATCCATCTTTTTTCTAAGCATCTTCAATTTCTAGATATAAAGACTGCTGCAGTCAGAGCAGCCGAACTTGGTTTTGATGGCTTAGATCTGACGGTACGTCCTAAGGGGCATATACTGCCTGAAAATGTAAAAACAGACTTACCTAAAGCGATTAAAGATATCAAGGTTGCAGGCTCTACTTGTAAAATGATAACCACTGCAATATCTGATGTTGCCAATCCCTTGGATGTCGCAGTCATTAGAACTGCTGCAAGTGAAGGTGTTCAATTTTATAGAAGCAATTGGTTCAAGTATAAGAAGGACTTGTCTCTAGAAGCGTCACTGGAATATTACAAAGAAAAAGTACAAGAACTTGGAGCACTCAATAGATCTGTGAACTTAATTGGCTGCTATCAAAACCACTCAGGAACAAAAGTGGGGGCTTCTATTTGGGAAGTAAAGAAAATCCTAGAAGCCGCAGATCCAGAATACTTCGGTGCTCAATATGATATCCGTCATGCGGTTGCGGAAGGTGGTCGTTCGTGGTCTAATGGCGTAAAATTGATAAGAGAAAATATAAAGACCATCGTACTTAAAGATTTCAGGTGGGGGCAAGTCGGCGGCAAAGGGAAAATCGTCAATGTACCCATAGGTGAGGGCATGGTAGATTTCGACGCTTACTTCAAGCAGTTAAAAAGTTATGGCATCAATGTGCCAGTCAGTTTGCACTTGGAATATCCACTAGGTGGTGCAGAGAAAGGGAAGTCTGAAATCACTGTAGATGAGCAAGTGGTCTATGAAGCTATGAAGAAAGACTTAGCCCTTATTCAGAAATTATGGCAAGCGGCCTAATTGTTTCATCCCCTAAAAATGAGCTAGTATTTAGCAATGAAAAGAATTAAGCAGCACATATTTATCATTGTTGCAACTATAGGTATGCTGGGTCATGCTAGCTTGAGTGCACAGGATGAAGTGATGGTTACGAGTGCTGCTGAATTAGCTACTGCAATTTCTGATGCTCAGCCAGGGTTTACTATAGTGCTGAGCAATGGTGTCTGGAGAGATATTCAAATTAAGTTTTACGGAACAGGTACTGAGCTAGCGCCTATCACTCTACGTGCAGAGACTGCGGGCAAAGTGTTTATTACTGGACAGTCAGACTTGAAGCTAGGCGGAGAACATCTGATTGTGGACGGGTTACATTTTACAGATGGTGCTTCACCTTCACGTGCAGTTATACAGTATTTTATTAATAGAGACACTTTAGCAAATCACTGTCAGGTCACCAACTGTGTCATTGAAGATTTCAATAAAGCTCAGAGAAATAAATCTGACCTATGGGTAGCTTTCAAAGGAAGACATAATGAACTAGACCACTGCTACCTAGCAAGAAAAGCCAATAAGGGTCCCACAATCAGAATCGATATAGCTGGTAATAGAAGTATCAAGAACTATCATAGAATTCATCATAACCACTTCGGTCCACGACCACCAAAGGGAGGGCCTAGTGCAGAAACCATTCAGATAGGTAATAGCTCTACCTCCATGTCTCCAAGTAATACTATTGTCGCTGACAATCTCTTCGATAGATGTAATGGGGAGGTAGAAATAATATCCAGTAAGACTAACTTCAATGAATTCAGAAATAATGTCTTCTATAAAAGTGATGGCTCACTCGTCACACGTCATGGTAATTACTGTACAGTAGATGGCAACTACTTTATTGGAGATGAGCATTCTTCTCAGGTAGGAGGTATCAGATTGATAGGTACGGGACACTGGGTCACTAATAATTATTTCTATAAATTGAAAGGAGAGATTTTCAGAGCACCACTAGCTGTGATGAATGGTATAAAGAAATCTGCTCTTAATAGATACCTCCAGGTCACCGATGTCGTCATAGCACATAACACTTATGTAGATTGCACCTCGCCTTGGCAGTTTGGTGTCGGCTCTAATGTAGATCAGAAAGAAGTACTACCAGCTTCAGAAATAAGATCGGAGGCACCAATACGAACTCTAGTAGCGAATAATGTCATCTACAATACTACAGGTGATCCTATGCCTATCTTTAGACACGACTCTATAGACGGCATAGAATTTAGATCTAATATCATTGATAATAATGGAATGGCCTTTAGAGGGGTAAGCGGACTAGAAGAAATAGATCTTGAAGGTTCAGAGTTAGAGGAAACTATATGGGTGCCATCTAGGGGGGCACTAGAAGCTGTAGAACTGCATAGTGGTTTTGAGTTTGATCAGATTAAGAAAGATATATTTGGTAACTCTAGAGAGACTGATAATGCGGTAGGGGCAACAACTGGATCTCCACATGGCAAGTCTTCGTTCATGCAGCTAGATAAGTATGGTCCAAGTTGGTATAATCCAGAGCCAAGAGAATCAAGTCCAACAACATACAAGGCAGCAACGACTCAAGAACTGGTAGAGACCCTAGCCCTAGCTAATAATGGAGATATTATTCAGCTAAGTTCTTCTAAGTATGATCTTATATCACCACTGCAGATAAATAAACAGATAACAATCACCTCAAGTTCTAGGAAGAAAGTATGCCTAAAATATTCTGGTGGAAAGGAAACAGCCGCTTTTGAAATGAATCCTAAGGGAGACTTAACACTGTCTTCTATCCAGCTGGTGGGTTCAAAAGAAAACTATGCCTTCGCTACACTTAAAGAAAACATGTCGAGTCATTACAACTTAACAGTAAGGGACTGCGAAATATCTGATTTTGATTATGTGCTTAAAGGGTATAAGTATTCTTTCGCTCAGCATATTGACTTTAATGCCACAAAAATTTCAAACTGTACTAACGGTATAGAGTTATCTGCTGAAGATGATGATAGAGGAGATTATAATGCGGAGAATCTTTTTATCACTGACTGCATATTCAAAGCAGTACAGCAAAATGTAATAGACTACTATCGTGGAGGCTATGATGAATCCACAGTAGGGGGTAACTTGAGAGTGGCAAGTTGTACTTTCTCTAACTGTGGAGCAGAAGAAAAAAATGGCACTCTTATCAATACTTACGGCATCATCAATGTTGAAATTTCTGAAAGTCAATTTTCTGATAATAAAGTAAAGCGAGTCGCACAACTATGGGGCGCCAAGAATAACTCTGAGTCAAATAATACATTTAAAAATTCAGGTAAGATTATTACAGAGCAAAATCTGCCTCAGAAGATGATGTATTAGAATAGAACTAATTACAATTAAAAAAACGATTTTATGATTTCATATCTTTATAGAAAAATAACAATATTAAGTGCTGCTCTCCTCACTATTCTGATAGGAATCAGTTGTGGGTCTAATGGTAGTCCCCAAGGCAGTAAGGTTTCCGATGTAAGTACATCTTCTGGAAAAAATCCACATGACGTCATTCCTACTTTCGATCTATGGAACTTAATCCTAGGGGATGGTACTAATGTGGGGAAAGCTACAGAGTATAGTAATAAGGACTACTTCTATGTTGCCAGCGAGGACAATACAGACTGGGTGGTATTTAAAACCCCTAATGCTGGGAATACACATGGCAGCTCTAACAACACCAGAACAGAATTGGCTCAACTAAAAAAGTGGTCTCCGATGGTGGGTGGTAAAATGAATGCAACGCTTAAAGTGACTAATGTATCTCCGACAGGTGATGCAAGAGTAGCGTCAACACATTCCGTTGTCGTAGGACAGATACATAGTGCAGATGGACATGAGAATGAGCCGTTAAAAATATTTTATAAAAAATTTCCTGGTCATACGAAGGGTTCTGTTTTTTGGAACTATGAGATAAATACTGCAGGTGATGATAATTCTGGAAGATGGGATTATTCTTATCCGATTTGGGGTTATGATTTTTCAGTAGTAGGGGAGACAGCAAGCAGCTATCCACCTGAGCCCAAAGATGGTATAGCTCTAGGCGAGGAATTCAGCTATGAAGTCGTCATCAAGGAGGGTATGATGCATCTCACTTTCAAAAGTGCAGGACATGAAACTAAGACCTTCACAAAAAATCTTATCGAATCTGAGTATACGACCAAAGCGGATATGCCAGAGCAAGTTAGAAACCTATTTGTACCGATAGGGCAAGACGGTGTAGAAAGAGCGAATGCCTACTCTGAAGATGGTCTTTTCTTTAAGCTAGGTTCTTATAACCAGACGAATGGAAAAGATCCTAAAGTGAATCGTGTATGGTGTTCGGGTGCAGAGACCCATGGTGGTGATGTGCAGAAACAATATGCGGACGGTAACTATGCAGAGGTATGGTTTAAGCAAGCAAGTATAGAGGTAAGTGATAAATCTATTTCTAATGCAGGCTATTTTGCAGCTAATGATGGCTTGAGTCAGAAAGTCGTGTATCCACATGAAGTGATACCTTTTATGGATAAATTTAAAATGTTATTGGGTGATGGTACTAGTGTCGATGATCTCACTAAATATGAACACAAAGATTTCTTTTATACTGTCATAGATGGCACTAGAAGATGGGTCGTATACAAAACGCCAAATTCTGGAGTGACTTCTAAGAATTCCAGCAACACAAGGACAGAGTTGCATGAAAAAAGAGAATGGACTCCTGAGGAAGGAGGGAACCTATCAGGCGTCTGTCGTGTGATGCAAGTCTCTACTTCTGGTGATGCTAGAGTAGCCGCCTCTTATTCTACAGTCATAGGACAGATACATAGTGGCGAGGGACATGAGAACGAACCTCTCAAGATTTTTTACAAGAAATTTCCAGGACATGAAAAGGGCTCTGTATTCTGGAACTATGAGATAAATACTAAAGGCGATGATAACTCTGGACGATGGGATTATTCCACTCCTGTCTGGGGTTATGATATGTCTGTCATCGGAACCACGAAAGAGGGTTATCCAGCAGAACCTGCTGATGGTATCGCCTTAGGAGAAGAAATCAGTTACGAAATAAATGTCTATAAAGGTATCATGCATCTTACGTTCAAAAGTGATGGCCATGAAACCAAAACCTTTACTAAAAATCTTCTAAAATCAGAGTACACTACTAAAGCCGATTGGCCAGAGCAGGTAAAGAAACTGTTCATACCTATAGGACAAGATGGTGTAGAAAGAGCAGAAGCGTATACTGGTGAGCTGGGTTATTTTAAGCAAGGCGCTTATAATCAAACTAATGGGAAAGACCCGTCAAAGAATATGGTGTGGTGTGCAGGTGCAGAGACATATGGAGGAGATATTCCTAAGCAGTACGCTAATGGGTGCTATACCGAAGTGTGGTTTAGAGATTGTAAAGTAGGTCCAGGCCAACCGAGATAACTTTAATGTCTTCCTCTAATTTCGACTGTAATGAATAAATTAAAAGTACTGGTTTCTGGAACTGGCTTTGCTGGACAAGGACATACTGATGCCTTCAGAGCAGTAGGAGCAGAAGTAGTCGGTATCGTAGGACGTACACCTAAGGTTGTTGCAGAGGTTGCCGAAAAGAAATCTATTTCTTATTCAGGTACAGATTGGCAACAAGCACTGGAAGATTGTAAACCAGATATCGTTTCTATAGGTACTCCTGGTGGGGCACACTTTGAATCCATTTCTCAAGCGATAGCACAGGGCTGTCATGTTTTCTGTGATAAGCCGCTCACCCATAGTGCGGAGACAGCCATTGCCTTACACAAGCAAGCAACAGAGAAAAAAGTAAAAACAGCTTTTGCTTCCAGCTATAGATATATGCCCTGTATCATTCATGCTAAAAGATTAGTAGCCGAAGGACTTATTGGGGAGCCTGCAGAGGCAGAATTTATCTCCCACTTTAACTTGGAAAGAGATATTCCTTATGGGTGGTCACACAGAAAAGAAGATGGCGGTGGCCGACTCAATAATAACTTCACACATATGATGTCTATCGCGACTTCTGTGTTAGGAGAGAAGATTGTTTCTATTGCAGGAGAGGTACGTGATGATCTCGGCAGAGCACCAATAGTGGAAGGCGTTCATAATTTTAAAACCAGAAGAAATTTTATTCCCAAAGATCTTGAAGACCCTTCATTGAAATGGGGAGAGAGTAATGTAGAGTGGTCTTATACTGTCATGGCACAACTAGAAAGTGCAGCAGCTTCTAAGCCGGTCTCCGTACTCTTTAAACATGGCGGACTCAATCCTAGATTTAATGAAGACCATATAGTTTTTTATGGTAATAAAGGCGCGATCTACATCAAAGGACATTATGGTATGGGTCCCCTGTATTCCTGGAGTAGTAGTGAGAAGACTTGGAAAGAATTGCCGCTGCCTCAAGACATCATAGCTAATCAACCTAAGGTCGAAGGCGATACTGAACGAAACTGGCAATATCTAGTTAGAGAATTTGTAAAAGATATAAAAGGAGAGGCATTCGAACCTTATCAAACTTTCAAAGAAGGCAGTCAATACCAGCAGCTTATCGATCTGATAAGAATGAACAATAGCTGGACTGATGTTAGTCACCTACAATAAATATAACTATGGCTGACAATCCTATGATCTATGAGTATTTAGTCATCTTTGGCTACTTTCTTCTAATCATAGGAATTGGATTCACGTTCAAGCATATGGCCAATAAGTCCACTAGTGATTACTTCCGTGGTGGTGGACGAATGCTTTGGTGGATGGTGGGTTCTACAGCCTTTATGATGCAATTTTCTGCATGGACTTTTACGGGTGCCGCAGGAAAAGCCTTCACTGATGGCTTTGCAGTTTGTCTGGTTTTCTTTGCCAATACTTTTTCTTACTTCTGTGGCTGGGCCTACTTTGCACATCGTTTTAGGCAGATGCGAGTAGATACACCTACGGAGGCTATAAAAGGAAGATTTGGTCCTCAGAACGAATTGTTCTTTTCTTGGGCTTTGATCATTTTTACCTTAATCAATGCAGGCATCTGGTTGAATGCCTTAGGGGTTTTTGCTAGTGCAGTATTCAGTGCCGATATCAGCATGACCATTATAGTTGCAGGTTTCGTCGTGGTTTTTGTTTCAGTGCTATCAGGGGCATGGGGAGTAGTGGCTTCTGATTTTATGCAGACCTTAGTTGTAGCTGTCATCTCAGTGGCTTGTGCTATTGTAGCCTTGGTCAAAGTAGGCGGACCGGTAGAATTAGTGACCAATTTTCCTTCAGGATTCATTATGGGTCCTAATATGAATTATGGTCTTTTGCTCGTAGGTACTTTTGTATTCTTTCTGGCGAAGCAGCTCATAACAATTATGAATCTACATGATTCTTTTCGATTCTTAACGGCTAAAGATTCTGCCAATGCTCGAAAGGCCGCCCTGCTAGCAATGGCCCTTATGGGAGTAGGAAGTATTATCTGGTTTATTCCACCTTGGGCTTCTGCTATCCTGTACCCTAATGCTGCTGCTGAGTATCCTGAACTCGGGAGTAAAGCGGCTGATGCGATCTATCTGGTCTTTACACGAAACACTATGCCTATAGGGACAGTAGGATTGTTGTTTGCTGGACTATTTGCAGCATCTATGTCCTCTATGGATTCTGCCTTGAATAAAAATGCGGGTATCCTAGTCCGTAGTGTTTACCAACCTTTTATGGAAAAGAGAGGGAAACTAATCGATGACAAAAGTTTATTGCGTACAAGTATGTTCCTCAGTTTTGTGAGTGGCATCCTGGTAATAGGAATGGCACTCTTTTTTAGATCTCTAAAAGAGTTGAGTTTATTTGATTTGATGATGTCAATTTCTGCTATGATACAAGTGCCTTTATTGATACCACTCATCTTGGGCATCTTTGTAAAACGAACACCACGTTGGGCACCATGGGCAACTGTTATACTTGGACTATTATTATCATGGTTTCTTAAGGAGGTCTTGACACCACAAGTTTTTGCAGAGTTAATCGGCATAGATCCATTTACAAAAAGAGAAGCAGCTGATATGAATCTTATCTTAACCCTAGCGACGCATGTATTTATAACTGCTGGTTTCTTCTGCATGACTTCTTTTTTCTACAATGAAGAAATGGATAGGAATAAAAAGGAGACAGATCAATTTTTCAAGGATTTGGAAACGCCAGTTATTGCTGATGATGAGCAGCAAGAAGTGGATCGTCAGCAAAGAGCAAAGTTGGGAGCGATGGTGATGTGTATGGGTGGTGGTATATTGATGATGGCATTGATACCTAATCCTTTCTTAGGCCGAATGATGTTTGTATCCTGTGCACTGATTATTTCTACTATAGGATTTATGCTCAGACGCAGTGCCAATGTTGCCAGTACATCAAAATAAACCGAAATGAAAATAGTCTATTATATATTATGCTGGTTCTTGTTGCTCTTGATGTCTTCTTGTTCAGAACCTGCAGTAATCTTGACAGAAGATTCTGATATCTCTGCGGGCGGCGATGAATGCTATATTGTTTCTACGAAGTCTGCTCAGTACTATTTAGAGAAAAGTGGAGGTGGTCTATCTAGTATGCTTGACAAGGATGGTATAGATTGGTTGGGATTTCATAAGAGAAAAGGATCTGCGCATAAGGGCGAGTATAGAGGTTTTCCCAATGCGATACATAAGCAAGATGGCAGCTACTTCCATGCGATGAATTCAGGAACAGATCCCTCTAGTTCTAGAGTAGATTTAGAAAGCAGTGAACATGTAAGGATCACCTTTACCTCTGATAATGGCCAGTGGGTAGGGCAATGGGATTTTTATCCTGAGCGCTGTGATTTCACTATGAAAAAGATAAGTGCAGGCTATAAATATTGGGTTCAGTATGAAGGCGTACCTGGAGGGGAGATGGATAGTACGGATTTCTGGATGGCTTCTGCAGATACTATAAGACATCCTATCAATGATTCTTTTCTAGGAGACCTGCCTGCTCCAGAATGGATGGCTTTTGGAGATAAAAGTGCCCCACGTATCTTGTATCTATTGCATCATGAAAATGACAGCTTTCCGGACAACTATGTCAGCAGACCTGACATGACAGTGTTGGGTTTTGGGAGAGAAAATAAAAATAAGTTCTTGACAACGCCACAGTGCTTTTCTATAGGTTTTGTAGAGTCTACAGACTACTCTGCAATATCTGAAGCTGTCAGAAATATACTTGATTAATCCTATCTTAGAGAAGCATGAACATAAAAGAGGTAAAAGTATTTGTCAGTTGTCCAGGTCGGAATTTTGTGACACTGAAAATAATAACTGACGAAGGAATCTATGGCCTTGGAGATGCGACTCTGAATGGTCGTGAGAAGGCAGTCGCAGCATACCTAGAAGAGCATGTTATTCCTTGCCTAATTGGTAGAGATCCACATCAGATTGAGGATATCTGGCAGTATTTATATAAAGGCGCTTACTGGAGGAGAGGTCCGGTAACGATGGCGGCTATAGCTGCTGTAGATATGGCTCTATGGGATATCAAGGGCAAGGTTGCAGGTCTACCTGTCTACCAATTGCTTGGAGGAAAAAGTAGAGCAGGTATTACCGCCTATGGTCATGCCAATGGAAATACAATAGAAGAAACGCTGGATAGTTTAGGTCAGTTTATAGACCAAGGATATAAAGCTGTCAGGCTACAATGTGCTATCCCAGGACTGGCAGGCACCTATGGCACCTTAGGAGACAAGAAAGATTATTTTGAGTTACAAAGTGATCGACCTTTACCACCAGAACAACCATGGTCTACCTCTAAGTATCTCAATTTTATTCCTGAATTATTTAGACAAGCTCGTCAGAGATACGGTTATGACATAGGACTTGTGCATGATGTGCATAGCAGGCTGTCACCTATCGAAGCAGCACAATTAGGAAAGTTATTAGAACCCTATAAGCTTATGTTTCTGGAGGACCCTTCTCCTGCGGATAACCAAGAGGGTTACAAAACTATTCGAAACCATACCACCATACCACTAGCTATCGGGGAGATTTTTAATACAGTCTGGGATGCTAAAGATCTGATAACTAGTCAGAGCATTGACTACCTAAGGACATCCATTACGCATGGAGGAGGCATCACGCCTCTTAGAAGAATGGCAGACTTTGCGGCGATGTATGATATAAGAATGGCACCACATGGGGCACCTGATTTATCACCGATCTGTCATGCTGCTCATGCACACTTTAATATTTGGGCACCCAACTTTGGGGTGCAAGAATTTATAGGATTTGGCAATGAAAATGAAAAATTGAACAGTGTTTTCTCTCACCCGCTTAGTTTTAAAGATGGCTACATTCATTTGGGAGATAAGCCCGGACTAGGAGTAGAATTTAATGAAGCCGAAGCCGCAAAGTATAAATACAAAAGATCTTATCTACCAGTAACGAGACTAGAGGATGGAACGCTATGGTACTGGTAGTATAAAAATATAGAACTGATAACCCTGATATATTATGAATAAGTTCATCAAATTTCTCTTATCCTTTGGTCCTGGAATTTTCGCCATAGGTTACACAATCGGCACAGGAAGTGTGACCTCTATGATCGTTGCCGGTAATGATTTTGGAATGGACTTGCTGTGGGTATTATTTTTTAGTTGTCTTTTTTCAGGTGTTTTGATTTATGTCTCAGGCAGTTATTATTTGATGACAGGAGAGACGGCACTTTATGCGGTTAAGAAACACTTACCTATCGGCAAGGCGATAGCTATCGCTATTATACTCACCGTAGGTATAGGACAGTGGAACTCCTTGATCGGTATCCTGGGGATTACTTCTAATGTTGTTTTTGAGATTCTGTCTCTTAATTTTCCCGCCTTGGAAGACCATAAATATGCTGTCGTCTTGGGCCTAGCCATCTTGATAATTGGCATTTTTTATACCCTCTTGATTAAGGGAAATTATAGTCTATTTGAGAAGGTCTTAGCTCTCTTTGTGAGTATGATGGGCTTGTCCTTTTTCTTCACCCTGTTTTTTGTATTCCCACATCCTACTGAAGTGATACAGGGATTGATTCCAACTATCCCAGAAGTAGAAGGCGCTGGTATTTTGATAGCGGCTTTTGTAGGCACGACGATGGCAGCTGCTACCTTTTTATCGAGACCGCTTTTTATACAAGGTAAGGGTTGGACGATGAAAGACTTCAAGATTCAAAAAAATGATTCCATCATTGCGGCCTTACTTATTTTTATAATCAGTGGATCGATTATGGCAGTGGCTAGTGGTAGTCTACATGGTAATGGCCATGAGATTACACATGTACTGGATATGTCTAGAGCCTTAGAGCCAGCTGTGGGTAAGTTTGCTGTGAGTATATTTTTTGCGGGTACCCTAAGTGCAGGTTTGTCCTCTATATTTCCTTGTTTGATGATAGTACCATTGATGTTAGGAGATTATAATTCTGGGAAGCTAGATGTCACCTCTACTAGATTTAAAATCATCACAGGTGTGGCTAGTCTCTTAGCACTTTCAGTTCCACTGACGGGTTTTAATCCTATCAAAGGGCAGATATTTACACAGGTCTTTAATGTCTTTGCCTTGCCTCTAGTTGTCCTTTGTTTCTTAGTCTTATGGAACAGAAAGAATGCTGGGCTACCTAAAAATCGACTCATAACGAATATCATCCTGTCTGGTGCTTTTGTATTTTCTTTGATTATTATGGTTAATGGCTTGATGGATATATTTGGCTAAGTTTAATAGAGGAAGTTCTGAATGCAACAACAAAAAGCAGACAATAGAATAATTTATATCATGGGGGTCAGTGGCTGCGGTAAGAGTTCTATCGGAATATTGCTCGCTGCCGAATTAGCTATCCCTTATATCGAAGGAGATGATCATCATCCTCAGTCTAATGTCGACAAGATGCGTCAAGGTATTCCTTTGGATGACTCAGACAGACTGCCTTGGCTGGATAAGTTGCACAGTATTGCTACGGAGCAGGGGACTAAGAAAGGCTGTGTTATCGCTTGTTCTGCCTTGAAAGAAAGCTACAGAGTAAGACTCATGCATAGCATAGAAGATCAGGTAAGTTGGGTCTATCTTAAAGGCAGCTATGAATTAATTCATCAGAGAATGAAACATCGGAAAAATCATTTCATGGATGCAAATATGTTGAGGTCACAATTTGATACTTTAGAGGAGCCAGAGTATGCTATAGAAGTGGACATTTCAGGTTCTCAGGAGCAAATAGTAAAGAATATAAAATCACAGATTTAATGACAGAAATTGGAGTTATAGGAATGGGGGTGATGGGCAAGAGTCTAAGTCGTAACCTAGCAAGTAGGGGTTTTAGAGTTGCTTTATATAACAGGCATGTAGATGGAATAGAGGAGAATGTTGCGAAGGACTTTAAGAGCGCCTTTATTGAGCTAGCTGAGGCGGAGGCCTTTGATGATTTGAAAGCTTTTGTGCATTCCTTAGAGCAGCCGCGCAAGATAATCTTGATGGTGAATGCTGGTGCGGCAGTGGATGCAGTGCTAGGTGATTTAACTGAGCTAATGTCAGAGGGGGATATCGTTATAGATGGAGGGAATTCTCATTTTGGAGATACTTCTAAGCGTATCGATTTGCTGAAGGAACAAGGTTTCCACTTTATAGGTACAGGCGTTTCTGGTGGCGAAGAAGGAGCTCTCAAGGGGCCCTCTATTATGCCATCAGGTAATAAGGTGGCCTACTCCAAGGTGCAAAAATATCTCGAAACCATAGCTGCAAAAGATGCCAATGGTGAGCCCTGTTGTGCTTTTGTAGGTGAGGGGGGTAGTGGACATTTTGTAAAGATGATACACAACGGCATAGAGTATGCGGAAATGCAACTACTCGGCGAATGCTATTCTATCTTAAAAAGTCAAGGACTCTCTAATGAAGAAATTGCAAATGCTTTAGAAGGGTGGATGAAAGATTTGGGCAGTTATCTCTTGGGAATTACTGTAGATATTCTTAGGAAAAAGGATGGGGAAGAATATGTCTTAGATCAGATTTTAGATAAAGCGGCTAACAAAGGTACTGGCAAGTGGGCCACGGCTTCTATTGCTGATTCTGGAGAACCAGCTACCATGATACCTGCGGCTTTATTTGCTAGATATATTTCCTTCTTTAAAGAAAAGCGAGAGGCCGCTGCTGCTGCCTATCACCATAATAGTCAGGGAGTGAATATCTCAATCAATGAACTCAAAGAAGCCTATCAATTTAGCCGTATCATAAACCATCACCAAGGTTTTAGTTTGATAGCTAGAGTTTCTGATCAGAATGATTGGAAGGTCGATCTGAGTGCCATCGCAAGAATATGGACAGCGGGCTGCATTATCAAGTCTGACTTTATGAAAGAACTGGTAGAAGGTCTTCGAAGAGATAGCTCTATCCTGATGAATAAGAAGTGGCAAGAAATAATCACAGCGACTTATCCTTCTGCACAGGCAGTATCCATTGCCTGTCTCAGGAATGAACTACATATCCCTTGTTTGCTAGAGGCAGTAAACTTTTTCCACGGTATAAAGACCGCAAGCTTGTCTGCCAATCTGATTCAAGCGCAGAGAGATTATTTTGGGGCACATACTTATGTACGCAAGGATGATCCATCGAGCAAGAGTCATCATACTATTTGGGTATAGAGGGCACCAAAGTTGTGATTCATACAGGTAGGCATAAAAAAAGAGCTTAGAAAATTAATCCTAACCTCTTTTGTATTTCTAAGTTTCTAATCCTATAGAAATTCTACTTTACCAGTTTTCAAGCTGTAGTAAGCAGGAACGATTTTAATTTTCTTCTTCTTTAATGCACCGCCGATGATATCTGATCTACTCGCTAGTTCTTTTGCTACTAGTTGTGCATTTTTCTTCACCACTGTATTTACAGATGATCCTTTTCTACATGCAGAAATCGCAGGTGTTATGTGAGAGACTAAGTGGTTAAGGTTATAACCATTATCTCCACCAGCGATTGCAGCAGTTACAGCACCACAACTTTCATGGCCTAGTACGACGATAACTTTAGACTTACAATGCGCCACCGCATATTCTATACTGGCAACGGTAGAGGTATTAGCGATGTTACCCGCTACTCTAAGTACAAATAATTCTCCTAGCCCTGTATCAAATGCAAGTTCTGGTACAACTCTACTGTCCGCACAACTTAGAACTATAGTCGGAGGAGCTTGACCAGTAGTTAGTTTTTTTCTTCGAGCACTATCTTGCAATTTGCCTTCTAGTTTGTCCGCAACAAATCTTTTGTTACCGTCTTTAAGTCTTTTAATGATCTGAGGAATTTTCATTTTTTACGTTTTGTTTGAACTGTTTAAATGATATATAGACTGAAAAGTTCATGGAAAAAATCACGATTTGCGCCGAGAAGCTAGTGTAATTACTAACTCATACCTTAATCCAGTACTTTCGCTAGTTAAAAATAATCCTATATTTCATTTCGTATATAGAAATGAATTAATATTGAGTACAAAATTTAGAAACCATGTATTGTAAGAGAATATTTTTAGCTACCGCAGTGATACTAGGTGGGCTTTCTGTAGGAATGCAGTTAAGTTCTTGCGGGTCTGACTTGTTTACAGATCCTGCGGGCACTTGTGTAACTTGTACTTATGCCGCTACTACTGCATCGTCAGAGAGAGTCTTGACAGCTTGCGCTGATGGAGAAGGTAATATCACAGTGACTGAATCAGGTGAAGCGGATCAGACTTCTGAGCGAACTTTAGAAGATTTTAGACTCCCTCATGAAAATAATGGTGCTAGCTGCCAGTAGTTAGATAAAGAGCATGGAGGCTATTCTTGCCCCATGCTCTTTATTTCATAGTTTGACATCTTTACTTCTTTGACTTTTTGTGAGATGTCTATGACTTCCATTTCCATCTCTACCTCCCCTTTTTTGTCATAACTTATCATCGCTAATACACAACCATTATCCTGATACATGGGAGTATTTAGGGATTCACTACCCAGCATTTTGTTTATGCCCATGATGTAGTTTTTGTAATTAAAGTCCACTTCTTTTGATATCCAGATTTTAGAATTTTGATCTTCATTTTTAAGCTCGTATTCCTCACAGCTGTATCCAAGTATTTTTCTGGTTTTGCCCGTTTTAGTTGGCAACCAATCTTGTGTATCCACGTCGTTGACATCTTCAAGCATATAATCAGACATGCCCATTTTTTTCATCCATTTCATGGACATAGGTTGTGCAGATTTCTCTTCCTCATTAAGAAGGATAATACTTTCATTTTCAAAATCAATGATAGATTCTATACCTTCCATAGACTGCGCTATGGCATTGGTAGAATAACTTTGTTTGAATTGTCTCTTCTTTCCTTTTTCGTCGGTGACATCGTAGGTAATAGAAATCGGGAAGGAGTAGCTGTCTTCGGTTTTAGCTGGGGTCATAATGCCTCCTAGTAAGTTGTTCATCTTTCTGGAAGCTTCTTCATTATCTACTTCTTCCGATTGTTGACTAGATTTATTTCCTGAAGTTGTAGAACCAGACTTATCTTCTTCAAAGACTTTGTCTAGCTCTTCTACTACATCGTCAGAAACTTCGTCTGCGACTTTCTCTATTGTTTTTTCTTCTACAGCTTCGGTTACTGCTTTTTTTAATTTTTTCAGGAACTGTGCGGAACAGTCAGTAGGCGTATAGACTAAGAAAGATAGTAGACATAGATTGATCAGTGTTTTCATGTCAGGTTTTAAAATTTTCAAAAGGGGTTTCTGTATAAAAATACAACTTACCCTTTAGAATTTTTACCCTTCATGAACCGAGGGTAGTCTTTTGAACTAACAGAATAGAACCTCGAATTAATTATTTCCTTGGGATTTTTACTGAGTAGGTATTCTTGATGACCGTCAGGTCTGAATCTCTTAGCCATGGATTGTAGAGCTTAAGCATTCTGTAAGTGGTCCCATGCTGGTGAGCAAATTCTTTCCAACTCGGAACAGATTTATCCACATGGACAGATATATAATTATCTAGTGGAGCATATAGTTCGTGTGGATCTACATAAAAACCAAACTGCTGCGGATTGCTCAGTATTTCTTTCATGGCCACTAGTCTAAATAAATATCTACTAGACTCCTGACCGAGGTTAAGATTAAAGTAAGAGGTCTCACCCTGTCTTTCTAGATTACGAGAGAAGTTAGTGGGCCCCATATTATACGCCGCTGATGCATTTACCCATGAACCAAATCTTCTATGTAATTGCTTGAGGTATTTGCAAGCTGCTCTAGTGGCTTTTTCTACATGGTATCTTTCATCTACTTGGTCATTCACTTCTAAGCCCATTTCTTTTGCGGCCAGTTTACGAAACTGCCAGAACCCTTTGGCATTAGCAGAGGACACAACATTTCTAAGATTACTCTCTGCTACCGCAAGATATTTGAAATCATCAGGCACACCTTCCTCCGCAAGGATCCTTTCTATAGTCGGAAAATATCGATTGGCTGCTTTTACATTGAGAAGGGTAGAGGATTGCCAGTAAGCATTGACAGAGAGCTCTCTATCTAGACGTTCTTTGGCGTCAAAATTGTCAGGGATAATTTCTCCTGCCCAAGTGTATTGCTTATTGAGATCTACGGGTTCTATAATTTGTGGAAGTACATTGGCTACACTTTTATCTCCTGCCTCACCTGCTGTGATGTGATTACTAGAAATTACTAATCCCAATAACAAACCCACAAGTACTCCTATTATTAATTTCTTATCCATCATATACTTTTCTTAAAAAAACAAAGGTAGAGAAAATAGAGCGCCAATTCACTAACACAGAGAACCAACTTTAAGGCAAGATAGCTGCTATAATATTTATAACTAGACTGCCTTCATTGATAACGTAATCCGTTTCTTATTCACATCTACATCGAGGACTTTAACTTTTATTTCTTGATTGACTGAGAGAACTTCAGAAGGATCAGAGATAAAGCGATTAGCTATTTGAGAGATATGAACGAGGCCAGATTCTTTAAGGCCTATATCAACAAAGGCTCCAAACTTAGTGACATTATTCACGACACCAGTCAAGACCATACCTATGCTGAGGTCTTCTATAGTTTTTATGCTCGTTGAAAAATTTACGGCGGTAGCTTCACCACGTGGGTCTATGCCTGGCTTAGTCATTTCTGAGACGATGTCTCTCAGTGTAGGCATGCCGGCTTCTTCAGTGACATATTTTTCTAGAGGAATACTTTTCAGTAAGGGTTCATTTCCCACTAATTCCCCAAGGCTGGTATTCATATCCTTTGAGATCTTTTTTACGATCGCGTAAGATTCTGGATGTACGGCAGTGTTATCCAGTACATTCTCTCCTTCTTTTATTCTTAGGAAGCCAGCTGCCTGCTGATAAGCTTTCTTACCCATTCTTGGCACTTGGAGTAGTTCTTTTCTTTCTTTGAAGCTGCCGGCTTTTGATCGGTAAGCAACGATGTTATTAGCCAGTACCGGACCGAGGCCTGAGACATGGGTTAGTAAGTGCTTGCTTGCAGTGTTGATATTAATACCGACGGCATTGACACAGGAAGAGATACACGAGTCTAGACTTTCTTTGAGGAGCTTCTGATCTACATCATGCTGGTACTGGCCGACACCGATAGACTTGGGATCTATTTTTACGAGTTCGGCTAAGGGGTCTAATAATCGGCGACCTATCGAGACGGCTCCTCTTACTGTGGCATCTAGATTCGGAAATTCTTCTCTTCCTTCCTTTGAGACAGAATAAATAGAGGCGCCACTTTCATTGACAAAGTAGCTTTCTATGGAGATCTCAGACTTTAGATTTTGTATAAAACTATAAGTCTCACGTCCAGCTGTACCGTTCCCTATTGCAATGCAATTAATCTCATATTTATCTAGTAACTGTAGTAGGTGGTGTCGGGCCTCTTCTGTAGAGGACTGCGGAGGATGTGGATAGATGGTACTATGGTCCAGTAGGTCTCCATTCTTATCTATCACCGCGACTTTGCAGCCTGTTCTGAAGCCGGGGTCTATAGCTAATACTTTCATCTCACCCAGTGGAGAGGCCAAGAGTAAATCTTTCAGGTTTTTAGCGAAGACATCTATGGCTGCCTTATCTGCTTTAAGTTTGATTTTCTTTTTGGTTTCGTTTTCTATGGATGGAATGATTAATCGCTTGAGTGCATCTGCTATCGCTAGGTGTATCTGTCTCGCACTATCTGTACCTCTACTTTTAATCATAGATCTTGCAATGCTCTGTTCTGCATAAGCGGTATCTATATCGAGACTGACTTTTAGGAGTCCTTCTTTCTCTCCACGGAACATAGCCAGTATTCTATGTGATGGGGCTTTGTTGAGCGCTTCGGTAACATCAAAATAGCTTTCGTACTTGTTCGCTTGTTCTTTTTTTGACTTTACAACCTTGGAGCTGATGGTCGCATACTTGTTATAGCTATACCTAACGGTTTCTCTAGCACGTATATTTTCGCTGACCCATTCGCTGATGATATTTCTTGCGCCTTCTAGGGCATGATCTATAGAGGGCACTTTTTTATTTATGAATTTTCGAGCCTC
The DNA here is from genome assembly GCA_937921825.1 of uncultured Saprospiraceae bacterium. GTDB lineage: Bacteria > Bacteroidota > Bacteroidia > Chitinophagales > Saprospiraceae > RFSX01. The sequence continues at coordinate 27,989 of CAKZVK010000057.1, read as the reverse complement.
TGAAAGCAACTGAGCACCTCGCTGAGCCATGATAATTTTTGCGAGAGGTTCTAAGCCATTTTCTCTAGCGATACTGGCTTTCGTTTTTTGTTTCCTTTTATAGGGTAGATAGAGATCCTCAAGTAGTCCACTATCCCAGCAGTCTTTTATTTTGGCTTCTAGTTCTTTTGTGAGGGCTTCTTGTTCTGTTATGGCCTTGAGTATCGTCTCTTTTCGCTTGATTAATAGCTCAATGCTTTCATATAATTTTTTGATTTCTTCAATGGCGACTTCATCTATAGAACCGGTCATCTCTTTTCTGTATCGTGCTATAAAGGCGATAGTTGCACCTTCGGAGAGCAACTTCACAGTATTTTGGATAGTCTTTAGTGAAAATGTGGTTTGATCTTTTATGACCCCACAGATCTGATTTTGCATAGGGCAAAGATATAGCTCTAGTAGCATTAGAGCACATTCTCTTTATTGTCCAGGGACAGTCGATTTGTAGATGCACTCACTATCTTTGCAGTCAAAAAAATGCAATGTCCAAGGTTCTGGTCACAAATTATGTTCATCCTCGCTTGATCTCAGGTCTTCAGGAGCTGGGCTATGAGGCTATCTATGACCAGGATTATGATCCCAAGGACCTAGAATCTACACTACCGGAGCTGGCAGGGATTATAATTAATACCAAGATAAAGATGACAGCTGAGCGCATTGCACTGGCTAAAAAGCTCAAATTCATCGGTAGGCTGGGCTCAGGCTTAGATATTATCGACCTCGATGCTGCCAAAAAGCATCAAGTGGCTGTCTTTAATTCGCCAGAAGGTAATAGAAATGCCGTGGGAGAGCATGCACTGGGCATGTTACTATGTCTAGCCAATAATATCAGGAGAGGAGATAAGGAAGTGCGGGAGAAGCTTTGGAATAGAGAGCACAATAGGGGTTTTGAACTTGAAGGTAAAACGATAGGTCTCATTGGTTTCGGTAATACTGGTCAGGCTTTCGCTCGTAAACTGTCAGGTTGGGCACTTGATATCATATATAGTGACCCCTATCTCTTGTATAAACCTCAAGATTTTAACAATATTGAGGAAGTATCCATCAATCAACTAAGAAAGGATGCCGATATAATAAGTCTACATGTTCAATTAACACCTGAGACGAACAATATGATAGACTACCAGTTTCTGAAAAAGTGCAGAAAAGGGGCCATTATCATCAACACCTCTCGAGGAGCAGTCGTAAGTACTCAAGGACTTACAACAGCTCTAGAAGAAGGCCATCTTGCAGGAGCATGTCTAGATGTGTTCCACAACGAAAAACCACATTCCTTCTCTTCTGAAGAACATCAACTATTTGACAGGCTATATGCCATGGACAACGTCGTACTGACCCCTCATGTAGCGGGTTGGACACATGAGTCCCTATTGAAGATAGCAGAAGTACTATTGGATAAAATATCTAAGCATAATAGGTCATAGAATGTCTATGTTGAGACTTCAATTTGATTTAATTATGTGAGAATTTAAATAATTATTAACATTGTGGGCTTCGCTCACATGAAGTTCTAATTAATTGAGAATCAAAAGCTAACAAATGAAAAAACACATTACTCTTTTCAGTTTGTGTATGTTTCTGTCTACCATTATGTTAGGCCAGACTCAGCTGCAAGGAAAAGTCACCGAAGAAGCCACTGGAGAGCCAGTACTTTTTGGGACAGTAGCACTATACAAAGATGGTGTACTAGTGACTGGAACGGACACTGACTTTGACGGAAACTATACCTTTTCTGACATGGATCCAGGAACCTACGATGTCGAGGTTCAGTATCTAGGTCTACAGACTCAAAGAGTTACTGGCGTAATAGCAAAAGCTGGTAAAGTCACACCTCTTAATTTCGTCATGAAAGAAGAGGGTATTATGGTTGACGTCATAGAAGTCGTCGGTTATAAGGTGCCACTCGTAGAAATGGATAATACCACCTCAGGTACGACTCTAACCTCGGAGGCTATAGAAGCCCTACCGACTAAGGCAATTAGTGCTATCGCAGCGACGACAGCAGGGGTATCTGTAAACCAAGACGGAGATATCTCCGTGAGAGGTTCCAGAACAGATGCTACTTTCTATTATATAGATGGTGTCAGAGTTAGTGCAGATAATGCCGCTAACATGATACCTCAGGCAGAAATAGAGCAACTTCAAGTTATCACTGGTGGTATCGAAGCAAGATATGGGGATGTAACTGGAGGTGTAATCTCTATTACCTCTAAGGGACCTTCTAACAAATACTCTGGAGGAGTAGAGCTAGAGACGAGTGAGTTCCTAGATGCTTATGGCTATAACCTAGTCAATGCTAACATAAGTGGTCCTATCATAAAGAAGACAAATGAAAGTGGTATAGAGAGATCTGTACTCGGTTTCAGATTGTTCGGTCAGTATAGAAATATAGAAGATGATCGCCCATCTGCTGTGGGAGTATATAGAGCACCATTAGAATTGATTCAGACTCTAGAACAAGAGCCTATTCAGTATATAGAAGGGACGCCATTCCCAGCGGCGCAGTTTTTAGATTCTGATGATATTTCAGAACCTATGGTTGCGAGACCTAATGAAGCAGATAGAGATTATAATATCAGTGCTAAGATAGATGCAAGGTTTAGTGATAACATAGACATGACTTTCTCTGGTTCTTATTATGACTCTAAGAACCAATTCACTCCAGGCGCAGTAGGTGGTAGAAGTGTAGGAATGTACAACTGGAATAACAATCCTTTTGCTCTAAGAAATGGGTACAGAGGTAGTGTGAGATTCAGACATAAATTAGGAAGACAGGGAGCGGATCAAGATGAAGAATCTACTTCTCTAATCAGAAATGCTTCTTATACTTTACAGTTTGGTTATGAAAAAGGAGCGACATCACAAAATGATGTAAGACACGGTGATAATTTATTCAATTACGGATACTACGGTCGTCAAGACGTGAATTATATTCGACAGTCAAGTGAGATTACAGATGAAAACTGGGCAGGAGATACTGTCATAATCGGCGGAAGACCTTTCGCTTACCAAGGGCTAACGGAAGTGCCAGGAGAATTCACTCCTGATCCTAATGTTAATCCTGTTCTGGCATTTCCAGACTACAACTCTAGAAATGGATTTAGAGAATTGATCCAGAGTAATGTTTTTAATGTTTTTGAAAACGTAGGAAGAGTCTACAACTTATCACAAAAAACAGAGGAAGACAGATATACTATAAACGTTAATAGTGGTTTCGATCTTTTCCCTGGAGGCTCTGATTCAGGTAGACATAGTATCCAGTTTGGATTTATGTATGAGCAGCGTCTACTCAGAAGATGGGAAATGACGCCACTGCCGATTTGGGAGCTCATGCGAGCTTCTGCTAACAGGCATATAGAAAATGGTGTAAACACGGATATCATACTAGGACAATTCTTGGATCCTATATCGGGTCAGATGATTAATGAATATGCACCTAATGATCAATCGGCAGAATTCCAAGACAATAAGTTTTTCAGATCTGTAAGAGAATTAACGGGCGCAGAAATTATTGATTTTATCAATACGGATGCACTAGACCCTAGTACTTTGACTTTAGATATGTTCTCACCAGGAGAGCTTAATAGTCAGTCTAATTTGAATCTAAATTATTACGGATTCGATTATACAGGCGAGAATAAAATCTCTACAAGTACGTCATTCGATGACTTCTTTACGGGTACAGATGATCAAGGTAGAAGAACGTTCAATGTAGCACCTTTCAATCCTAACTATATAGCAGGATATATCCAAGATAAATTTACCTTCAAGGATATCATCTTCAGATTAGGTGTCAGAGTAGATTACTATGATGCGAATACTAAAGTACTTAAAGATCCATTTGCCTTTACAGAGATAGAATCTGCGGAGCAGTTCTTTGGAAGAAATTCTGAATTAGATAGACCTGGTTCTATAGAAGATGACTACAAGGTATATGTAGCAGATGATGGCAGTAATGATGTAGTAGGATATAGAGATGGAAATGTTTGGTTTAAGCCAGATGGTACGGCTACAGATGGAAATCTGCTTTTCGGTGGAGGGCTCGTATTCCCATCATATGTGGAGCAGAATGAACTAAAGAGAAATCCTCAATATTACGACAGGCAAACTGATGATAATGGCAATCCAATATTGGATTCTAATGGAGATCAGGTCGTAGAAAGATTTGATCCTAATTCAGCTTTTGAAGATTACGACCCTCAGTTGAATGTAATGCCAAGATTGGCTTTCTCATTCCCAATATCAGAGGATGCAGGTTTCTTTGCGCACTATGATGTATTAGTTCAGAGACCTAGTGCTAATAGAGTAATCGGTACGCCGTTACACTACTACTACTTTAATGAATCTAGATTCAGCCCTGCTGGGGATCCTGCGGAGAATCCAGATCTAAAGCCAGAAAGAACCATTGATTATGAAGTTGGATTCCAACAGAAAATTTCTAGTTCTTCCGCGATTAAGATTTCTGCTTACTATAAGGAGCTTAGAGATATGATCCAGCAGAGGGTCTATAGTTTTGTTCCTACGATCGGTCAGTATGAGACGTTCTCAAATCTTGATTTTGGAACGATTAAAGGATTTGCGTTCTCTTACGATCTAAGAAGAACTGGAAACTTCCAACTGAACCTAGCGTATGCATTACAGTTTGCAGATGGTACAGGCTCAGATGCAGAATCTGCTAATGGAATCAACAGTAGAAGAAACATCAGAACTTTATTACCACTCTCATATGATGAGAGACACAGTATCACAGCGATAGCAGATTATAGATTTGCTTCTGGCAATGCTTACAATGGTCCAAGAATCGCAGGTAAGGATATCTTATCTGATTTTGGAGTCAATCTATTGTTGAATACTATTTCTGGTAGACCTTATACGACCTTCCAGACAGTAACAAGTCCTACAGCCAGTTCTATTAGGACATCTATAAATGAAACAAGATTACCATGGGTAATCAGAGCAGATTTACAATTAGATAAGAACTTCTCTCTGAAGCTTAATGAAGAATCTAAAAGAAGCCTAGGTATCAATGTATACCTAAGAGTCCAGAATCTATTTGACTTAGATAATATAGTAAGGGTATATCCGGTGTCACTATCTCCAGATGATTCTGGATGGTTGACTACAAGTAGAGGGAATATAGCACTTAACGATGCTGTTTCTAACGGGTTTACTGAAGAAAATTATACTTCGGCAATAGATTGGAGATTATTAAACCCTAACAACTATGCTCGTCCTAGACAGATTTTCTTGGGAGCAATAATTAACTTTTAATAATGCATAAAGAATACGTCATGAAAAATATCAAAACAACAATTGTATTCGCGCTTTGTCTGAGTCTGTCTATGACAGTCTTTGGAATGGAACCTCCAAGAGATGAAGCTAAAGGCACATCGATCAACACAAACGATACTTTTTTACATCTTAGAGAAGACTGCTCTGAAGCCACGGAGTCTACTGACCTAGAAATCAACAATGTCCGTGCAAGGTTATGGGTAGGTGGTGATGTCTGGTGGGATAAGAATAATGGAAGATATGTAGTGCCTAAGCCGCCAGTTGGCTCAGGTCTAGATGAGGTCTCTTCATTGTTTGCAGGTGGTGTATGGATAGGAGGCGTAGATCCAAGTGGAAACTTGAAGCTAGCGGCTTCTACGTACCAAACAAGAGGACCAGATTATTATCCAGGCCCATTAGATTCTGAAACCGGTCTTACTGAATCTACAACTTGTCAGCAATGGGATGAATTCTTTAAGGTGACAGGAAATGAGGTCAACAAAGCCATCAGAGATTATGACAATGCCGTAGAACAAGGCATAGAGTATAAGATAGAAGATACTCCTGATGGCGTAAGATATTGGCCTGGTCAGAATAATGTCTACTTCGAAGAAGAGTATGCTTTTGCACTTCCTGAGACAGATGCAGGACTTGGGGCTTTTTGGGATCAAAATGGAGATGGAAATTATTCACCAGAAGGTGGAGATTTTCCAATCATAGATATCAGAGGTTGTGAGCCAGAGACTAGAAAAGAAGCGAAAGAATTAGTGCCAGATGAAATGATCTTTTGGATCTATAATGATGCGGGTAATACCCACAGAGAATCATTTGGTGATGTCATCAATATGGAGATACAGGTACAGGCTTTTGCTTACGCTACGAATGATGAGGTAAATGATATGACTTTCTTGAGATACAAACTGATTAACAGAGCCAAGGAAGATATCCGAGATGCCTATTTCGCAATGTGGGTAGATCCAGATTTAGGTTGTTCTGCTGATGATTATATCGGTTGTGATGTAGAAAGAAGTTTAGCTTATACTTATAACGTAGATGAGATAGATGGTAGAGAAGGGGGTTCTGAATGTGACGGGGTGCCTACCTATGGATCTGAAGTGCCTATTATAGGTACAGATTACTTTAGAGGACCGATTGCACCAAAAGTTATTTGTGCAGATGGCGAACAAGGTTGCGATCAGCATATCATCAAGATCTCTGATGATTTCAGTAAGTTCGATTATGAAGTAGGGGACACTATATTAATCAGAGATCCAGATCTCGCAGCAGGAGAACCCGCAAACTTTGGATTTGAACTAGGGATGTCATCATTTATCTATTCTAATAGAGCTGGTGAAGGAAATCCTAATCCTGCAACTGTAGATCCAACTGTGGCAGAAGAATTTTATTCTTACTTACAGGGATTTTGGTTAGATGGTGTGACTCCTTTAACAGTAGGTGGAGATGGGTTCAACCCAGGGAGTACTGACAATACAAATTATGCCTTTCCTAATCCACCTAATGATGAGACGGGTTGGTCTATGTGTGCAGAAGAGTTGCAAGCTGGTGATAGAAGAACTATACAAGCTTCAGGACCTTTCTTATTGACACCTGGAGCAGTAAACGAGCTGATTATAGGAGCAGTCTGGGTGCCAGACCTAGATTACCCATGTCCAGATATTACAAAGCTGACAACGGCAGATGATATCGCACAGAATCTTTTTGATAATTGTTTTGATATTATCGATGGTCCTGATGCACCGACAGTATGTCCTGTAGCATTAGACAGAGAAATTGTACTTGTACTTCATAATGACCTTATAGAATCTAATAACGCTAACTTCAGTTACGAAGAGCTAGATATTAGATCAAGTGAGTCTATTCCGGATTCATTGAGAACGTATGTTTTTGAAGGATACAAAATATTCCAACTTTCAGGACCAGGAGTATCTGCTCAAGAATTAGATGATATAGATAAGGCGAGAAGAATTGTACAAGTAGACATTAACAATGGTGTCTCAGAAATCTATAACTGGACCAGTTCAGGAGATCCAAGAGAAGGACAAGCGAATATTATCTGGACACCAGAATTGCAAGTAGAAGGTGCTGATGGAGGTATAGAATCTACTTTCAGAATTACTTCTGATGCCTTCGCTTCAGGTGATTCTAGATTAGTCAATCATAAGAAGTATTACTATATGGCAGTAGCCTATGCTCACAATGAGTACGATGCTTTTGACCCAGATAATGCCTTACTTACTCAGGCTAATCCATATCTAGAAGGAAGAGGAAATGTACAGACCTATGAAGTGACACCTAGACCTATCGTCTATGAAGATCTTAATGCACAGTATGGAGATGGTGTCAAGATTACAAGAATAAGAGGAACAGGAGTAGGAGGAAGTATCTTACAGATGGAAGAAGGTATGCACGATCTTATTCTTAGTGGTCAGTTTGCCGATGAAAATGGTAACAACAGTAGAATAGAATATAAGGAAGGCGCAGGACCTTTACAAGTGAAGGTCTATAATCCTATAGAAGTTCAAGATGGTAAGTTCAGATTAGAGATCCTAGGGGATCATAATGAAGGGCCATTATGCGAGATTAATGAAGGTGCTGAATGGAGATTAACGAATCTCGATACAGATGAGGTATTTACTTCAGAGACACCGATAGATGTTGTAAATGAACAACTCGTAGCCAATTATGGTATTTCTCTAAGTATCGTTCAAACCAATCCAGCTGGGTCTACCCTAGATAGAGATAATGGTGCTAAGGCAGCAATTATTACTTACGAAGAAATAGACTCTCCAGTATGGTTCCGAGGCTTAGAACATGGACTACCCGATGTTCCGGCCAATGAGTTGAATGCGGTAGCTAGAAGGTTATTTGAATTCGTATTATCTACAGAAGAAAGTCCAGACAGTAAAGCTTTTGCTACTGACCCATCAGGTGAGTTCCAAAGCCTAGGGGATGGGTACTGGTACCCGTTCATGCTGACTACAGCCTTGGATAGAGAGTTTAATGGCATTCAGATTCCTTACATTACGCCAGCATGGAATCAGTTCAGTGATGAGCATTCTTTACTACGTCCTTCAGGACAGAACCTAATCAAGGACTTGAATAATGTAGATATCGTTATGACGAGTGATCCTGATAAGTGGACAAGATGTTTTGTTGTAGAAACAGCAAGCAAGCATTACTTCATTAATGGTGAAGCGTCAAGAACGATGTTCGACATAAAGTCACTACCTTCTGTAAACAAGAATGGAGATACAGGAAGTGGAGGAAACCCTGATGATCCTAATTCATCTAACTACATAGTAAATCATAATGATGACCTACCTGCAGGATTTGGTGAGACTGGTTTCAGTTGGTTCCCAGGTTATGCAATAGATGTGGAGACAGGTAAGAGATTAAATATGTTCTTCGGTGAGAACAGTGCTTTTAATGATAACTACTCTGCTGCAAGAGCAGATGGAGATACTGAGAGATTTAATGTAGGAGCAGATATGTTATATAACCCTACTGATGATTTCCAAGCTGGTCCATTGGATCCAGACTTTACTGGTGGCATACCGAATTTCGAAGAACTTATTCAGAATGTATTCTTAGGAGGTCAGCACTTTATCTACGTGACTAGACAAGAGTATGATGGTTGTACATCTATGGCAGAAGCTTATTTTGATGCTCCAGTACCTGTTCTAGGTAAGAGATCTATCTATAAGTCTGTGACTTGGAGTTCTATGAGTTTCCTTGCAGATGGTCAGGAGTCATTAAGCTACAGTGAAGGTGTCGTACCTAGTGATGTGACCTTTAATCTTAGAGTAGAAAAACCTTACAATAAGGAAAAGCAATTTGATTTAGAGTTTGCGGATTCTTCTTGTGATATAGTAGACGGAGAGCTAGGTGGAATGCCAGTATACGAATTTGAGATACAAGGCAAGACGGCACAGGCACTAGAGCAAGAAGATTATGAAGGTGCATTGGCTAATATTAATGTAGTACCTAATCCTTACTACGCATACTCTAGCTACGGTACTTCTAACTTCGACAATATCGTCAAGATCACGAATGTACCTGATAAAGCTGTAGTAACTATCTATTCATTAGATGGTAAGTTTATCAAGCAGTTTAATCGTGATGAAACTAGAACACAGAGAGCAGGGGCTAATCCGGGAGTAATTAACTCTCAGACATCTCCAGAGATAGAATGGGATTTAGAAAACACTGCTGGTATTCCAATAGCAAGTGGGGTCTACTTAATACATGTTTCAGCTGAAGGCTTAGGAGAGAGAACCATAAAGTGGTTTGGAATCAATAGAAAATTTGATCCATCTGGACTATAAGAAAGTAGCTGACTATAAAAAAATTCAACATATGAAAACGCTTTATAAATTAAAACTAACCTTACTAGCACTGTTAACCGTAGGTGTAGCATTTGCTGGTAACCCAGATAGGCAAGGGGAGGCAGGTGCTTCCGAGTTACTACTCAACCCCTGGGCGAGAAGTGCGGGCTTACATTCTATGAATACAGCCTCTATTACAGGTATAGAATCTATGAGATTAAACATAGCTGGTCTTTCTCGTCTAGGAGGCAAGGAAGTGGCTATTGCTCATACAAGATTGTATGAAGGCTCAGATGTCAATATTAATGCCTTAGGATTTGGTAACAAAGTAGGAAGCAACGGTGCCTTTGGTGTTACGCTGACCGCAATGGACTTTGGTGATATTCCTATTACAGATGTAGAAAATCCAGAAGGAACAGGAGGTGTATTCTCTCCTTCTTTCTTCAATATTGGCTTAGGCTATTCTCACATGTATGATAACAAGATTTCTGTAGGTATCCTTTTCAGAGGAGTATCAGAATCAGTTTCTAATGCCAGTGCTTTTGGCTTTGCCTTAGATGCAGGTGTGCAATATGTGGCTGGTGAAAGGGACAACTTCAGATTAGGTATCTCACTTAGAAATGTGGGATCTCCGATGAGTTTTTCTGGACAGGGGCTTGCATTCCAATCAGATCAGAATGGGGTTATAATTACGGGTTCTCAGAGAGCAGCTAAGTTTGAATTACCGTCTGCTCTTAATATCGGTATCAGTTATGATTTCTATTTTGGAAACTCATATGATCCAGAAGGGAATCTATTATCTCAGAATGTAATGCTTAGAGCATTAGGTAATTTTACTTCTAATGCCTTCTCTAGAGATCAGATAGGTCTTGGAATAGAAGCAGTGCTCGGTGGTAAGTTTACGCTGCGAGGTGGTTACAAACAAGAAATCGGTGACGTAACAGGACCAGTCAAAGAAAATTTATACACTGGTCTTGCCGGTGGTGCTTCAGTAGAGCTTCCATACAATGATGATGGCAGTAAAAGAATAGCAATCGACTATGCATACAGGACGACTGACCCATTCAAGGGTACTCATAATGTATCTATCAGACTGTTGTTCTAAGATGTAGAATAAGGAACTATTTAAATAAAATAGTACTTTTAATAAGAAATAGAGACGTTTCTGCCCCTGGCAGAAGCGTTTTCTGTTTATTAATACTGTTCATAAATAATATAAAATCTAAGCCATGGCATATAACTATATGACCAAAGAAGGTTACGAGAAGTTGAAGGCAGACCTCGCTGAATTAAAATCTACAGGAAGAGCCCAAGCTGCTAAAGCTATCGCAGAAGCAAGAGAAAAAGGAGACCTTTCTGAGAATGCTGAGTATGACGCTGCCAAGGATGCACAAGGCATGCTAGAAGCAAAGATCAATGAACTAGATAAGATCATGGCAGATGCAAGGGTTCTAGATGAATCTGAATTAGATACTTCCAAGGTGACCATACTTTCTAATGTACGCCTGATGAATAAGAAGGTGAACAAGGAAATCACTTATACCCTTGTCTCCAAAGCGGAGGCAGATCTGAAAGCTAAAAAGATCTCCGTAGATTCTCCTATAGGCCAAGGATTACTAGGAAAAGCAGTAGGTGATATCGCTTCTATTGTTACTCCCGGAGGACAAATAGATTTCGAAATATTAGAAATCACCGTAGGCTAATGCCGAGCATCTTCACTAAGATTATCAATGGTGAAATACCCAGCTATAAAATTGCTGAGGATAAACACTGTTATGCCTTCCTAGATATCAATCCTATGGTAGAAGGCCATACCTTAGTAGTGCCCAAAGTAGAAGTCGATTATCTTTTTGATCTAGATGATGAAACGACTAAAACACTGAATGTTTTTGCGAAGCGAGTAGCGAAAGCTCTAGATGCAACTATTACATGCAAACGGGTAGGGGTGATGGTCATAGGAACAGAAGTGCCACATGCACACATCCACTTGTTGCCCTTTCAGCAAGAATCCTCCTTCAATATTACAGCACCTAAGCTGAATCTATCTAAAGAAAGAATGCAAGAACTCGCTGAAAAGATCTCAGCAGCTTTTATCTAGTTTAGCCTTTAACCCTTCCAGGGTTTTCTTTGATGAATTTTTTCCAGTCAGTAGTCTTAGTTGCTTTAAGACCACCATGGGATATTTGGTGATAATGACATAAGGCTACAGCTAGCGCATCTGTAGCATCTAGATAATGTTCTTTTACGGTGAAGCTGAGCATGTTCTTCAGCATTGCCGCCACTTGTTCTTTAGAGGCATTACCATTACCAGTTATAGATTGTTTGATTTTCTTGGGAGAGTATTCTATGATGTCCAGGCCCATGGTCATAGCTGCAGCCATAGCAACACCTTGGGCTCGTCCCAGTTTCAGCATAGACTGCACATTTTTTCCATAGAAAGGTGCTTCTAGTGCCATAAAGGTGGGCAGATAGGTTTCTATTATTTCTTGCAACTGTAGAAATATCTCTTTCAGCTTAGTCTGATGATCACTATAACCTGTAAGCTTTAGTACACCGATATCTTGGACTTTAGGCTTTGAGTGCCCGATGTCTAAGATGGCATAGCCTAAGATATTGGTCCCTGGGTCTATGCCGATGATTTTGTTATTAGCGATATCGAGTTATTTAGAGAGTCAAATTAAGAATAATAATCATACGATACTTTTATTAACAGCACCGCAAGGAAAATATTCTAATCTTTGTCCTGTATCACGATACATGCAGAGAGTAAGCACACATAATGTCTTTCAGCGTAGCCTATATGCTTGTCTAATAGCGGCCTTTCTTTTAGTGGTAGTCTATCAGCTAATCAAGGGCTATGATTTACAACAGCTCATAGCCGAGTTTCAGATTTTGGAAATGGAGCGAAAGAATGTATTCTTGCTTTCAGCTATAGCCTTGCTTGGTCTTAACTGGTCTCTAGAAGCGTATAAATGGAAGCTTGCTCTGAATGAATATGTAGCACTAAGTTTCACGACGAGTCTCCAAGGCGTACTTGCAGGCGTAACCTTGGGTCTTATGACTCCTGCAAAATTAGGAGAGTACGCTGGTCGTATGATAAAAGTACCTGCAGATGATAGAGCGACGAGTGGTGTTGCCACTCTACTGAATAGTATCGCCCAGACTTTCGTGACAGTGATCTTTGGAATTATTGCACTGCTAGGATTCAGTTATAATCTGGAAGTATTTAGTCTTGATCTGCCAGAATTATACTTCGGCTCTTTTCTTTTCATACTGTTGAGTATAGTGGTCATTGTGAAGTTGCCTTTCTTACTCAGAATGCTGTCTAAGATTAAGTTGTTAGCGCCGTATCTCACTAAGCTGAACGATATAACTATAGATCCATCTTTACTTCTAAAGCTGGTCTTACTATCAGCTTTTAGATATGGGACTTATGCTTTGCAGTATGTTCTTGTGTTTTATTTTCTAGGACAAGAATATTGTGTTGTAGAGCTTTTGGGTTTTGTCTCTATAGTCTTCTTGATTCAGACCCTCTTGCCACTGCCTCCTATTGCCTCATTTATTGGCAGAGGTGGTGTCGCAATTTTGATATTTTCTCAGATCGGCATTAATGAAATTGTTATCATTTGTGCAACACTACTTATCTGGGTAATAAACCTCTTGATTCCAGCGTTAGTCGGTCTAGGAGTCATCTTGCTCCACGATAAAAAATCAGTGCAATAGCTTTGAACGACCGATTAAAATACCTTTTTATTTACTTCACCTTGGCCTTATATTTTGTGCCTCATTGCAGTGCACAGGTAGACTGGAGTACTCTTCCATTCAAGGATGGAGAAGAGGTAAAGTATATAGTCTACTATAATTGGGGGATGTTATGGGTGCCTGCAGGAGAGGTAAAATTTACTGTGAAGGAACATGATGCGCATCTGCAGTTTGATGTTATAGGTCGGAGTTATTCTTCCTATGATGCGATGTTCAAAGTCAGAGATTACTATACCAGTAGAGTAGATAAAGAGACCTTATTACCGACTACTTTTAGACGTAATATTCATGAGGGTAATTATATCCGTTACGACAGCATCACCTTTGATCAGCATGCCCATAAATTAGAGGAGTACTTCGGAAGAACCAAGGATAAGGCCAAGCGCTTTGATTTTGAAGTAGGGAAGGCAGTGCAGGATATGGTCTCTGTGATCTATAAATTACGAACTACAGATATATGTGGGCTAGCCGAGGGTACTAATATTCCTTTGAGTATCTTTTTTGACAAAGAGCTATTTGATATCAATGTGCAGTACTTGGGCAAAGAGAACAAGAAGATCAAAAACCTAGGAAAGGTGACTGCCTACCACCTCCAGCCAGAACTTATAGATGGCTATGTCTTTTCTGAAGGAGACCTGATGGATATCTGGGTTTCTGATGACGCCAATAAAATTCCACTACTGATAGAATCCCCCATTACTATTGGCTCTGTAAAGGCTGTACTGCAGTCCACTAGCGGCCTCAAGCAAGAAATAGACTATACTTACTAGCAGCTGCGCTAGGGTTTCCTTAGAATAAGCGAGAAAGAGAATTGGACTATGAAACAATCTGCGTTCTATAGTGTTTTCACTCTATGTTAGCTAAAACATTCACTGATAGCGAAAAGGATAGGATAATCGAGATGGCTTGGGAGGATAGAACACCTTTCGAAGCCATAAGCTTTCAGTTCGGTATATCTGAAGCTGAAGTCATCAAAATGATGCGCCGTGAGCTTAAAGAAAAATCCTTCAAACTATGGCGTAAACGTGTCAATAGCGGCGTCAGTCAAAAGCACCTTAAGAAACGGAGTTCGGACATTAATAGATTTCGATGTTCTCGTCAGCGAAGTATCTCCAATAACAAGATTTCTAAGCGCTAATTATGTGGATCCGCATTGACTAAGTCTAACTTGAATATTGTTTGGCTAAAGAGAGATCTACGTACTCAAGACCATGACCCCTTACAAGTTGCAGAAACCGCTGACGAGGACTATCTGATTATTTACTTGATAGAACCATCGCATCTGGAGCATCCAGACTTTGCGCTTAGGCATCTCCAGTTTTGTTACCACTCAGTAAAGGATATGAATGAGAGGCTGACGCCATATGGTCAGCAGGTTCATATCTGCTATGGTGAAGCAGTGGAAATCTTTAAACATCTAAGCGAAGCTTATAATATTAAGCAGGTCCTTTCTTATCAAGAGAGTGGCACAAGAGCCACTTGGGTAAGGGATAAAGCCGTTTCTAAAATATTCGAAGAGAAAAATATTCAGTGGTTGCAATTTCAGCGAGATGGCATCCTCAGAGGAATAGCCAATAGGATCAACTGGGACAAGCGGTGGTATGCTCAGATGGAAGAGGTGATAATTGAAAACACCTACAGTAGCTCTGAGCATAGCATAGAAGACCAGCAATTCAAACTACCTGCAGAGTTAGAGCTGCAGCTAGAAAATATGCCTTCGGCTTTCCAACAAGCTGGAGAATCCAAAGCATGGCAATATCTAAAATCATTTTGTGAAGGTAGAGGGGCTGATTACTTCAAGTATATATCAAAGCCCGAACAGAGCCGTTCTTCCTGCGGTAGAATTTCTCCCTATCTGGCTTGGGGTTGCATAAGTATCAGACAGGCTTATCAGTATGTGAAGACGCATCCCACTAGGCCACAGAACAAAAGAGCTTACAAGCAATTTTTGACTAGGTTACACTGGCATTGTCATTTCATCCAAAAATTTGAGGTAGACTGTGACTATGAGCTTCTTTGTGTCAATCCTGGCTATGAGGCCCTTGAGTATGAAAACAATCCACAGCATCTAGCAGCTTGGAAAACAGGCATGACGGGGGTTCCCTTGGTAGATGCTTGTATGCGCTGTGTCATCACTACAGGGTGGATTAACTTCAGAATGAGAGCCATGCTCGTTTCGTTCTTATGTCATCATCTCGATTGTGACTGGAGAGAAGGCGTCTATCACCTGGCACAGCAGTTTCTAGATTATGAGCCGGGTATTCATTTCCCACAGTTTCAGATGCAAGCTGGTGTGACCGGAGTCAACACAGTAAGGATATATAATCCTATCAAACAATCAAAAGATCACGATCCCGAAGGTGTATTTATAAAGAAGTGGGTTCCAGAGCTGAGACCCTTTCCAGAGGCTATGGTCCACGAGCCATGGAACTTGACTATCCTCGAAAAACAGTTCTATAATATTGATGATTCCTATCCAGAGCCTATTATTGATATTACTGCTGCGGGCCAAGCAGCTAGAGATAAAATATGGGGTCATAAGAAGCATCCAGAAGTCAGAAAGTACAGGAGGAAAATAATAGAACGTCATACGCGTAACCGAAAATTTTCTAAGACAGCGAATTAATGGCACACAAAAAGAATAACCTACCCAGTAAGATCTGTCTTGTCTGTGCAAGACCTTTTTCGTGGCGAAAGAAATGGGCCAAAGAATGGGATGCTGTAAAATATTGTAGTGAGAAGTGTAGAAGAAATAAAAATCATGCAGCAAGAAATTAATTTAGTTTTCCCTCATCAACTGTTTAAGCAAAGCCCTATGATAGAGAATGGCTTACCAGTTGTTCTTATTGAGGAGTTTCTGTTTTTCAAACAATATAGTTTTCATAAGCAGAAGCTGGCTTTTCATAGAGCCACCATGAAAAGTTATGCCTCCTATCTTGAATCCAAAAAAATCAAGGTAAACTATATTTCTGCAGATGATTCACAGTCTGATATAAGAGTCTTCATCAAAAAAAATAAGAAGTTAAAAGCTATTCATTTTGTAGACCCCACCGATAATTGGCTAGAAAGAAGATTAACAAAATTTGAGCAGCAGGGTAAACTGATTAAGTACCCTAACCAATTATTTTTGAACACTAAAGAGGACAACAGTTCATTTTTCAGGACCGATAAGAAATCCTTTTTTCAGACCACCTTCTATAAGCAGCAAAGAAAAAAGTATAACATCCTCTTGCAGAGTGATGGCTCTCCCACGGGAGGCAAGTGGTCTTTTGATCCCGAGAATAGAAAAAAATATCCTAAGGGAAAAACGCCGCCGAAGGTTTCGTACCCTAAGACCTCAGCCTTTTGGACTGAAGCTATTAAGTATACAAATAAGAACTTTTCAGAGAACCCAGGAGCACTCGACGAAAAAAGAATCTATCCGATAGACTATACTGAAGCGGAATCTTGGCTACAGCAATTTCTAGAATTTCGGTTCCATGACTTCGGAGCTTATGAAGATGCGATCGTTAGAGAACAATCTGTCTTACATCACAGTCTTCTATCACCTTTGATGAATGTAGGGCTCATTCAGCCACAACAAATTCTTGATATTGCTTTAAAGTATGCTGAGGAGAAAGAGATTCCCATTAACTCCGTAGAGGGTTTTGTCAGACAGATCATAGGCTGGAGAGAATTTATACGGGGTATGTATGAAGTAAAGGGTAGCTATTCTAGAACAAAGAATTATTGGAATTTTCAAAGAAGTATTCCAGCCTCTTTCTATACAGGGACTACTGGTATTCTACCCGTCGATGAAGTAATCAAAGAAGTATTAAAAACAGGGTACTGTCACCATATTGAGCGCTTGATGGTATTAGGCAATTTTATGATCCTCTGTGAGTTTGATCCTGATGAGGTGTATAGATGGTTTATGGAATTATTTATAGATGCCTATGATTGGGTCATGGTTCCTAATGTCTATGGCATGAGCCAGTTTGCCGATGGAGGGACCTTTGCCACAAAACCATATATCAGCGGGTCCAATTACTTAAAGAAAATGAGTAACTATCCTAAAGGCCCCTGGATGGAAATATGGGATGGACTCTTTTGGAGATTCATGAATGTACAACGAGATATGTTCTCTAAGAATCCTAGAATGTCTATGCTCATCAGAACTCTAGATCGAATGACTGAAGAAAAAAGACAGTCACACTTTGATAAGGCAGAAGCCTTTATCTCTTCCCTAGATGCAAAACAGAAAAATTAAAATTAGAATAAATGAAAAATTATTTAGTCATAGGAGGTTCTTCAGGTGTAGGTCATGCTCTAGTTACGGCTCTAGAAGCTGAGGGACAAAATGTTGTAGCCACTTACAATACTAACTTACAACAAGATACGGCACAGGTTAAATTTCTAAAACTCGACGTCACTACTGACAGCTTGGACCTAGAGAGTTTGCCAGACCAGATTCATGGTTTGGCTTACTGTCCGGGAAGTATAAATCTTAAACCCTTTCATAGATTCAAGGAAGAAGATTTTCTGTCTGATTTTCAGATGCAAGTTCTGGGAGCAACTAAAATTATAAAACAGATCCTGCCACGTATGAAGAGTGCAGAAGGCGCTTCTATAGTTTTGTTTTCTACAGTGGCAGTTCAGAAGGGTTTTACTTTTCATAGCCAGGTAGCTATGTCTAAGGGGGCGATAGAGGGACTTACAAGAGCCTTAGCTGCGGAGTTTGCCCCAGCGATACGCGTTAATGCCATTGCACCAGCACTGACACAATCTAACCTCTCTCAGAAACTACTGAGTACACCAGAAAAGATTCAATACCATTCTGATAAGAATCCGATGAAGAAAGTAGGAGCACCAGAAGATATAGCAGAGGCTGCCCTCTATTTATTATCCGATAGGTCTTCTTGGGTAACGGGACAGGTCTTGAAAGTAGATGGAGGTTTTGGAAGCCTAGGTTAGATTAAGAGACAAAGTGTAAAAGGCACATATAGAAGCGAGGTAATTTTGCTTCTATATGTGAATATGAATTCTATCCTAGTTTTAGAAAAGCTAGTACGCCACCCATTAATCCTGAAAAGAGAAGGATGTATGATGCATCAATCAAGAATAATTTTAAGGATTTTTTCTGGTAGGCATAGTGAATAGCTACAGCAGGAACTGCATAGATAGCTGCTGACATTAGGCCATGAAAACCACCATGCATAAAAGTCTGCTCAGAAACATCATGCATATTGACCACGAAATTTATACCGTAGGCCATGATACACATCATGAGGAAAGCAGTACCATGAGTGATTGCTATCCCGGATTGTGCTTGCTCATCTGTGACGCCGGTCTCCGCTTGCCATGCTTTGCCGAAGAGGGCAGTGTACCAAGCAAAACCTAACATAAATGCCGCTAGAGCCGCTATTGGAATTTCTAAGTATGCCATTGTTTTGTTTTTTTGTAGTTAGTAATTATCCTAAAATACAAAAAAACATGAAGATAGGACTTAGTCCGTATAGATCACTTCTCGTAGAAACTTGAGGACGAGGCTGACTTCAAAGGTGACATTTCTAATTTGTCTTTCTCCTAGAGTAGTGGTGCCGCCCATGGGATTTGGAATATTTCCAAGAGAAGGTTGCTGGTACTGATAAGACATATCAGGACTAAAGCTGAACTCTATAGTAGGGGAGAAGAATTCAGATTCACTCAGAATCAATCCGCCACCTATAGTTATACCGTAAGTTATTTTGTTGATGAATACTGGATCAGGAAAGTTGCAAACTATCTGGGTATTACCCGTACAGTATCTCTCTATGATTTCTAATAAGTTGTTGCTGACATTGTATTCTCCTCTTATCCCTGCAAAATAGTAGGGCTGAAAATTAAGACCGGAACTGACATTCTTTTTAGCACCGACTTGAAGAGAGACGTTTTGGAATTTGTAACCATTGTCTACATTACTACCAAAAGTGAGGAGCCTGATACTACTGCCTCGTGTATGCATTCCTAATTGTGCATATAGAGCGCCTCTATCATTAGGATCTCTAGATTCTACAAATACATTTCCGTGATAGGCAAACAGCATTCTCCTCTCTCCTTCATTCCAAGTTTGATTGGCTAGGGTAGGGCCTGCTTTGATACCGAAATGATAGCCTCCTTGTGCACCCAGATCTATGGCGTAAGTGCTCAATAGGCATAGCGTAGATAAGATTAGAGTTCTAAGTTTCATAGTTAAATTTCTAACCTAAAATAACCGCGAATTATTTACTTATAAAAGTGCAAATCACTTTTTGGAGCCGAAGAATGACCAAATCTAGAAGATATAGTCATCCTGAGCGGCTACAGCTCTCTTATTTGGACTTCTGGTGAACTCTGGTCTATTCAGCAGACTTATTTTCTTTCTCAGATATATTTTCTCACCGGCTAGAGGTTCTGCATCCTTAGGCAGTCTGTTACGCAGTCGGACAGCCGTTTCATCTAGATCATGGATCATTGATATCTCAGCAAGAGTCTCACCTGTTTGGACTATATGAAATACGACCTCTGACTTACTATTAAGGTGTGATTTTTTTCGGAAAAGCCCTTTTTTGGACTTTCTGCTACTGGCTTTACTTCTTTTTCTAGAGCTTTTAGAGGATCTAGAACTTCTAGAGGATTTAGAAGACCTAGAGGTCCTCGTTTTTTGTTTCTCCACGGTAACAGGAATATCTACTGCAGTCGGCATGTCCATAGGCTCAGTCTTAGTATCAGCCACTATAGGATCAGAAACTCCCTCTACCATATCATCGTATCTATATAACTGATACTTCTCTATCAGCTTGATAAGCTTCTGAGGATAGGCTTTATCTGTGGCATAACCTGCTTTCTTGAGCCCGTGAGCCCAGGCATAGTAGTCCTTAGATGAGTAGCTGAATAAGAAGGCATATCGTCTTTGGTCACTTAGAAAGTGGCTGTGTGCGATAAATGATTCTGAGACAGAATTGAACTTACGGAAGCAGCTCTTAATTAGTTTGCCATTGACATAATCATCGTCTTTGTGATGATAGGTCTCTCCTTCCCAGCCGCCATTACACTTGATTCCGAAATGATTTTTAGCTTCTCTGGCTAAGGTGCTCTTACCAGAACCTGATTCTAGTAGGGCTTGAGCGAGCTTGATACTGGCAGGAATGCCAGTCCGTATCATCTCTGATACTGCTATGTCTTTGTAGGTAGAAATATACTGCGTACTTGCATCTTCAGCAGCTTGGGCATACCCAAAGGATATGAATAGGAGGATAGAAATAAATAATTTCATATTATCACAGATTGTTATTTATAAGTCATACAAAAACAGTGCCTTATAATAAAATCAGTCAATTTTAGCGTTGCACAGTATGTTAACCCACTCTATATGATATTATTGTGCTGATTCTCAGTGAGATGGCAGCATAAATGACTGATAATTTATTCATCTTAGGTATTTCAAGGGAAGGAAATCAAATCTACGTACCCTATCTTCAGAGAGTTATATATACGAGGTTTATATTATGTGTATAATTGCTTAGCAAGCCCCAAATAGAGGATGAAATCCAAGCCCTAGAATACTCACCCCTAACCCCTAAAGGGGAATTCAGCCCAACCCCTAACCCCTAAAAGGGGAATTCAGCCCAACCCCTAACCCCTAAAAGGGGAATTCAGCCCAACCCCTGCCCCTAAAGGGGAATTCAGCTCAACTCCTAACCCCTAAAAGGGAATTCAGCTCAACCCCTAACCCCTGAAGGGGAATTCAGCCCAACCCCTAACCCCTAAAAGGGAATTCAGCCCGCTTGCTAATTGCCAATTATCAATTGTCAATTAAAATCATCGAAGGAAGCTAGTTTCGCTTTTTGGTAAGAGCATCTCAGAAAGAGAAATCCCAAGTGATGCCTATAGATGAGAAATTCTTCTGCGTTCCTTAGTTGAAAATGAAAGGAGCTATTCCTCTATTTCTTGCACCAATTCTATGAGAATGCCATTGGTGGATTTTGGATGGAGAAAGCAGACCAGTTTGTTGTCTGCGCCTTTTGTTGGTTCTTCTTGTAATAGTCTGAAACCGCTTTCTGTGAGGCGTTTCATCTCTGATAAAATATCTGTAACGGCAAAGGCTATGTGATGGAATCCAGGCCCTTTTTTGTCTATGAATTTTTTTATAACACTATCCTCTGAGGTCGCTTGGAGCAGTTCTATTTTATTAGTGCCGACTCTGAAAAATGAGGTCAGGACTTTCTGAGCTTCTACCAGTTCCTGCTTATACGGTTCTACACCAAATAGTGCACTAAATAGTGCTTCACTGGCTTTGATATCTTCTACGGCTATACCGATGTGTTCTATTTTTTTCATTTTCTAGATGTTAAGATATAATTACAGTTTTTACTCAGTAGTTTAAATGTTGGTTAAAGGTACATATTCAAAGAACTGATAAGTTATTTTTGTTAAAATCAACGAATCAAATCATCCTTCCATCACCATCATAAAACTGTAGATGAATAAGAAATCCATATGGGCCATTGTTATTCTAATGTCTGTCTCTCTGCTAGGGATAGCGGTTACTCAGTTCATATGGATTAAGGCACAGGTAGATCTAGATGAGAAGAACTTTGATGATAAGATCACTATGGCCATGAATAGTGTGAAGCAAAGCTTGCTAGAGGATACTGAAAAGCCTGACTTTGTCCTAGATTTCTTCAATCAAAAGCAGCGCACAAAGATCTTCGGTAAGGAAAGTGTACACTTCAGCAAGATGCTTTCTAATCAAAAAACCTCTTTCGACAAGCGTATCATGGAGTTGGCGAGTAACATGACCCTCTATAAGGATGACCTCCTAGAGAGTATCAATAAGCAGAATCTTAATCGATACATCAGAGAGGCCTTATCTGATCAGGACATTAATCTGAGTTATGATTATGGAGTCTATTCTAATAAGCAAGAGGATTTTGTAATCAGGAATGGAAACTTTGCAGTACAAGTGAAGAGTGAAGGGAGCTCAGAAACGGGTCAGGACAAAGGACTCTATGATTCTAAGCATATGGTACAGCTCTTTAACAATGAAGAAGGTTCTCCGGGGTATTTGAAAATCTTTTTTCCAGGTCAGCGGAGTTGGTTATGGGCCAAGGTAGTGCCCTCTTTACTGAGTTCATTGCTCTTTACCAGTCTCATATTATTATGTTTCTCTTACACTGTCTTCGTCATATTTAGACAGAAGAAAGTCTCTGAAATGAAGACAGATTTTATAAATAATATGACACATGAGTTTAAGACCCCAATAGCGACTATTTCCCTGGCGACAGATTCTATTACGAACGGTACAGTAATATCAGACCACAAAAAGATTAAGCGTTTTGCGGGAATAATCAAGCAAGAAAACAAGCGGATGCTTAATCAGGTAGAGAAGGTCCTTCAGATGGCGAGAATAGACAAGGAAGATTTTGATCTGAAGCTGACGGAGGTGAATATAAATGATGTCGTCTATCAGGCAGCGGAGAATAGTAGGCTAAAAGTTATTAAGAGGTCAGGATCTTTAATAACGCATCTAAATGCCACTAAGCCAATAATTGAAGCCGATATGACCCATATCTCAAATATTGTTCATAACTTATTGGATAATGCTGAAAAGTATTCTAGTGAGACCCCAAGAATTACTGTTACTACCGGCGACGCCAAATCTGGCGTATATATAGCTATTGAAGACAATGGAATTGGTATGTCTAAGGAATCCCTTAAGCATATCTTTGATAAATTCTATCGGGTCCATACTGGAAATAGACATGATATCAAGGGTTTTGGCCTAGGCTTAAGCTATGTAAAGGCCTTAGTAGATGCCCATAAAGGAGAAGTAAAAGTGACTTCAGAATTGGATAAAGGAAGCACATTTACAATTTTTTTACCTCTAAAACAGAACGTAAACGCATAAAAAGTGACTAAACAGTAATTTTAACATCTAAATTATGAGAAACGAACTATAGCAACCACTTTTATTAATAACAACTAACAATCGAAAAATGTCAGAAAACTCAAAAAGTATATTACTTGTAGAAGATGACCAAAACTTTGGTGATGTTCTCAGGTCATACCTTGAGATGCATGAATATCAGGTAGAACTTGCGAAGGATGGAGAAGAAGGACTACAGAAATACAATAAAGGGGATTATGCCCTGTGTATTCTTGATGTCATGATGCCTAAAAAAGATGGCTTCACTCTAGCTAAAGAAATTCGGGAAAAGGACAAGGATATACCCCTCATATTCTTGACTGCAAAATCACTAAAAGAAGATGTACTAGAAGGGTTCAAAATCGGAGCCGATGATTACATCACTAAACCCTTTAATTCAGAAGAACTCCTACTTAGAGTACAAGCTATCCTAAGAAGATCAGGAACGAAACCAGATCCAGCTGAGGATATAAAAGAATTCAACCTTGGAGATTATCACTTTAATTATCCATTAAGAATTCTCACCTATACAAGTAGTGTTACTGGTGAGGTCAAAAAAGATAATCTCTCTCCTAAGGAGGCACATTTACTAAGATTATTCTGTCTGCACAAGAACGATGTACTACCGCGTTCGGTAGCACTGACGAAAATCTGGGGTGAGGATAACTACTTCACAGCAAGAAGTATGGATGTCTTTGTCACTAAGCTGAGAAAGTATCTTAAGCAAGATGAAAAATTAGAGATAGTAAACATCCACGGTAATGGATTCAGACTGATAGATAGATCTGAAGCTGTAGTGGAGTAAACTAAAGAAGCACACATTTTTAAAATTCTGAGACAGGAATATTCATAGTGAGTAGTTCCTGTCTTTATTTTTTACGCCTTCTATCAGTTATCTTAGACCTATGAAAACCCTATTGACTATCTTTTGTTCTCTTTATCTATGTTCTCTCACTATGGCACAAGAAAACTATAAACTTATCTATGTAGGTGATCCGATGTGTTCATGGTGCTATGGTATTGCACCTCAGTGGGTAGAAGTCTACGACACATACAAGGAAAAGGCAGAGGTAGAACTAGTGATGGGTGGGCTGCGGCCTTACTATGATGAGACGATGATTAATATGAAATCTTTTCTATCTCATCACTGGGAAGATGTGCATAAAGCTTCAGGACAGGAATTCAACTACGATATATTAGATAGAGCGGACCTCGCCTATGATACAGAACCCCCATGCCGTGCAGTAGTCCTCGTCAGACAATTGGCACCGGGTAAGGAAGTGGCATTTTTTAAGCACATCCAAAGAGATTTCTACTATCACAACAAAGACATGAATCAGTCAGCCTCGTATCATGCTGCACTAGAAGCTCAAAAAATTTCTACCCAAGAATTTGATAAACTATTCGATTCCGAAAAAGCTAAAGTAGAGGTAAAGAAAGATTTTCAGCGCGCCAGAGAACTCGGCGTCAATTCCTTTCCTACTATACTCTTAGAGAAAGAAGGGGTAGTCACGGCTATAGGTAAAGGGTATACCACTAGTGCTCAAATGATAAAAAATATCCAAAGCGTCCTTCGCTAAGACTTCAATTTTTATCGTTGATCTGATCTAGCCTTTTCCTAGTCTATAAATGGTAGAGACTGATAGAAAATCGTGTTATTCTACTTGTGATGGCTATACTTATCTTGCCTGTTAACATCATGTTAAACCATTGCTAATGAATAACTTACATTCGTTCTTAGGTGTTTCATTAGGACTTAACACTATACTAAATGAAGCAATTTTCATCATTATTATTTGCAAGTGTACTCGGAGGCTTGATTGCTTTTTTTGCCCTGAAGGCTTCGCTGCCCACAGCAGAAATTGTAGAGAATCAATCTCCTAGAGCAGTACTGACCTCAGCTCCTACAGAACTTGCACAGCCTTTTAATTTTGTCAAAGCCGCAGATATGGTTACGCCTGCGGTCGTTCATATCACGGCCAATGAAAGCAAAACCTTAGCTCAGCAACGTAGACAAGAAAGAGGCGGGGGCTCTTCTCCCTTTGATGGATTTTTTAATCTGGAAGATTTTTTTGGCCAACAATATTTTGGTCCTAAGCAAGGCACAGGATCTGGAGTAATTATTTCAGAGAATGGATATATAGTAACTAATAATCACGTAGTAGGATATGCGGACGATATTAAAGTTTCTCTTCCAGACAAGAGAGAGTTTATTGCGACTAAGATAGGCACAGATCCGAGTACAGATCTCGCAGTACTCAAGATAGAAGCCTCGGGCTTAGAGCATGTCGCCTATGCTGATTCTGATGAAGTCAAAGTAGGTGAGTGGGTAGCTGCTGTAGGAAATCCATTCAGCTATCTTACCTCTACAGTGACAGCCGGTATAGTCTCTGCTAAAGGACGAGACATAGATATCATAGAGGGTGAAAAGACAATAGAAGAATTTATCCAGACGGATGCGGCAATTAACCCAGGAAATAGTGGCGGTGCTCTAGTCAATGAGGACGGTAAGTTGATCGGTATCAATACTGCTATTGCAACGCCTACAGGAGTATTCGCTGGTTACTCATTTGCGATTCCTTCTAACTTAGTCTCACGTATCGTCAATGAAATAAAAGCCAATGGGGATATCAAAAGAGCGGCGCTTGGTGTATATGGCGACAGTGTCACAGAAGAATTAGTCAATGAGAAAAACCTTTTCCATACCTCAGGCGTTTATGTAGGAAAGTTAGTGCCAGGAAGTGCAGCACAGCTATCTGGAATACTACCAGGCGACATTATTACTTCTGTCAATGGTACTACAATTCTAGAGTGGGAAGACTTAGTAGAGGTCATGCAGTTTGCTAAAGTAGGAGATGTACTGGATGTAACCTTAAGAAGAAAAAAGAAAACTAAAAAGCTAAGTGTAAAACTTAGAAAAGGAATATAAGAAGAATGTAAACTAGCATTCTCGACAAAGAAAAAGTTGGTTTTTCGTTTTGTTTTGAGACGTCTGCCTTACCCGAAGGCAGGCGTTTTTTGTATTCACTAGATCGCACTAGATCGTCGAGGTTTGTAAACCTCTACGTAGAACGCTTGAAATATAAAGAAGCAAAACTAACTACCCGTTAGGCGTAGTTTGTAGCACAAAAAAACCTCACATATCTGCAAGGGCTTCTTTCTTTTTCGATCATATTGCATCTGAGCTACAAGCCCAGACGAACGGGGACAACTCAGAATGGACAAGAACACATTTTTGATAAAATAATAGAATCGGATATCCCATACAGTCAAGAGAATAAATATCTATGTGGATTAGTATTCTCTGAGTATCCATCAACTGATCTATTTATTTACCTCAATATGCTTGAGCCTTCTTTCCGAAAAGAAAATCTTGAGAGAAATAAGTGCTCCATCTGCCTAAGGAAACTCAAAGACAAGTATCCCGAACTTGATCATCTACAATAAAAAAGCCCTCACAACTCGACAAGGGCTTCTTTCTTTTCTTTTCTAGCATATCGAATCGATGTCACAGACATCGACTATCGAGGGTTATACTTTATAACTTTCCTTTAGTGTACCTAATCTAAGCTCGTATTCTTTTCAATAATACAGCATCTTTGCTTCAAGCCCAGACGAACGGGGGGATAAACAAAAAGCCCTCACATCTCTGCAAGGGCTCATTTTCTTTTCAATCATATAGCATCTGGGCTACAAGCCCAGACGAACGGGGAACCTCAATAATCTGCTCAAGGATCAAGATATGATCACCCGACTTAAAGAAGTCAAAGACTTCTCTACTGAAGAAAAATCTCAAGTCTATTTTACTCTGGATGCCGTCATCAGAGAGATCAAGAACAGGAGAACATACGCCATCGCCAAATAGATTTGAGCTATGCACATAGACAACGATTTCAGCATCAAACAATTCTTACTCTCCAATGGATTTGAGCAAACCAGAGATTCTGACAAGAGGGACAATTTTAAAAAGACCTACTTCGATCCCTGGACACAAAAAGACAAAGAGATACTTGTCACGCTTTATTATGACTATGGAAGTAACTGCTACACGATTTATTCTGGTCATGTCATGCAGGTTTACACTAAAGTAGATCATCCCTCTACAACTTCTAATTACGTGAACATATACGATGGCATCTGGCCGCAGAACTTTGATTTCGCTCTAAGTCTCTTCAGACACATCCTTCCTGGAGAGCAGGAGTTTCAGGACATTGAAACAACATTTCTTACTCTAACTAAAAACCCTCACAACTCTGCAAGGGCTTCTTTCTTTTTCGATCATATTGCATCTGGGCTACAAGCCCAGACGAACGGGGGGTCGCTAAAAATATCGCTGGCTATCTTGGTACTACTGTAGGTTATCTACTTGGTGAGTCTGACAAAGCTGATCTCTTTAAAGATCCTATCATGTTACAGCGATTGAGTGACCTTGAAAAACTAGATGAGAAAAACAAGTCTCATATCCTTTCAGTACTCGATGGATTCCTACAATCTGTTAAGTTTAAGAATATCGCAGCTCTATAAATAACAAAAGCCCCTGATTTCTCAGAGGCTCTATCAATTTATATTTTATTCCCTTCCCAATCTATCTCTATGGGTTTGTGGAGCTTATACCAACTATTTACAAAAGAATTTATGTCAGTTAA
>CAKZVK010000056.1 GCA_937921825.1 uncultured Saprospiraceae bacterium | reverse complement strand
AAGGAGAGAATGTACTGACAGTAAGTAACGAGAAGTTAACAACAGGCGTAGTATACTACAAGCTCGAGACAGGCGAGTATACTGCAACTAAACATATGATTGTGATTGAGTAATCATTTATTTGATACTAGATTAGAAATACCTTGGGTGAGATCGAGTTATTAAGATACTAATCTAGAAAAATCAAATTCGTCAAAGACCAGCTCGAAAGAGCTGGTCTTTTTTGTTTGAGGCAGAGATTGTATGACTAAGGAGATAGTTTGAATAGCGTTTGAAGTTTATTGTGTCCTTCATGATTTTACAAAAAAATGTATTAATTCATCTTCTAAGTAAACATTGCAAAGACCATTTTACGATTCATGACATAAATCTACTGAGGAGTCTTAGCAATCGCTTCTTGCTTTGATATGGCCTCAGGTTTCCTACTTTTTCTGTAATTTAGAAATAAGAACTTCTGTCATTATGAAAAATCTCGCTATTGTCCTATGTGTAATTCATCCTTGTACTTTTCTTTTAGCTCAGGATACGATAAATGTACCTAGGGATTATACTGAAATACAAGCTGCCATAAATGTTGCTGAAACAGGTTCAGTAATTCTTGTTGAGCCAGGGACTTATTATGAAAACTTGGTTTGGAAAGAGGATGTAGATGGAATCAAGCTTGTGAGTTCTGAGGGTGCTGAGGTAACAATTATAGATGGTAGTAATTCAGGGAGGGTTCTCTCCATTGAAGGGTCAGTTGGCTCTTTGGATGATCAAGACATTACTGCAGCAACTGAAATAGCTGGATTTACTTTAGCCAATGGTGCTCTATCAAACGCTAGTGGTGCAGGATTACATGTAGCTGGAGCAAGTCCCTCATTAAGAGATCTTATTATAGAGGAAAATTCAATACAAGGAGAATCTGTTGATGGCGCAGGCGCCTACATAGCAAATTACAATGGTATTATAGAAAATTGCACATTCAGAGGTAATAATATAGAGGCAGCAAGATTTTCCAAAGGTGTTGGGTTGTATCTAGGAACTGAAGGAGATGTTACATTAAGAAATTGCACCTTCCAAAATAATCACGGACAAACAGACTCTTGGTGCTATGGTGGTGGACTTTATATTTATTCAAGCATTTTTCAGACAGCGAGTAATAACAAAGTAAAGATGGTGAGTTGTCTTATAGACAATAACTCTACATCTACAGATCAGTGGTCGTATGGAGGGGGAATATACGTGGATAATTTTGGAGGAGAAATTGTGCTAGAGATAGACTCTTCTATTATTTCAAATAATACAACGAATGAAGCGAGATGGTCGTTTGGAGGAGGTATTCATGCACCGCCATCAATAAAAATTAGTAATAGCACCTTTCACCATAATGCATCTGCTAATGGTAGTGCTATTTTCTATGACACTTCGCCAAATATGAATCCAGATCTAGTGGCGATTATTTCTAGTTCTCAGTTTCATGATAACGTTAGAATCGAAGGCAGTAGTCTTTATAACGTTGCGATTGGAGGAGGTTATGATCCAATGAAACTGGAATTGAGTAATTGTATTATTTCTCATAATAAGCAAGGTTCTATAGAGATGGAGGGGGAGCTAACTTTAAACCATTGTACTATTGCCTATAACCAGCAACCTGTCACATTGGAGAATGGTTGGAATGCTCCATTGTCTCAACTGAGAGCAACAAATAGTATCTTCTGGCAAAACGGAGATAGAGAATTTTCTAGGGATATAGATGAGGTTAATAAAGAGATAAAGAACTGTCTGGTCAGTGGAGGTATTGAAGGAGAGCAAATAATAGATAGCGATCCTTTGTTTGTCAGTCAAAACTTTCTAATCCCTACAGAAGCGTCACCTTGTCTTGGTGCAGGTCTACCAACAGACTTAACTGAAGATATTACCGGTGGGCCACGTGTATTGCCAACTAATAGTTACCCTGATCTAGGTGCTTATGAGTTTGATCAATATTTTGCACATGTGCAGGTTAAGTTTTTTCTTGACCACAATGAGGATGGAATTAGGAATATGGACGAACAATATACTTCCTTAGGCTCAGTGAGCTTCAATGATATTCATCATCTAAACAACTTCAGACCAGAAGGAATCTATTTTATTACAGAGCAAGGGGGTCTTACTGTTTCTTACAACAATGATTGGGATCCATTATGGTCGGCTACCGGACAGAGTGAGTATGACCTTACTGTTGATGCTGAAGATTTTTCGGAGCTAATCGAAATAGGGCTGACACCTACAGAAACTATAAGCCAGGTACAGCAGCTAGTTACAAGTAATAGGTTTAGGTGTGGAGAAGAAGTTGATTTTCAATTAATCATTAAAAACAAAGGAACAACAGTAGAAGATGGAATTGTTTGGATCCAGATAGACGAACGAATTACGGACTTTAGTTTTACGGTAGAACCTAATGAGATAGATGGTACGCATAGAGTAGGGTGGTATTATAATAATCTGGCACCAGCGGAATGTCTGGTCATAGATTTTATTGTCACAGCACCTTTGATTACAAGTGCAGATCAAGTCGGTGAAGAATATTGTTTTCCATATTATAATGCGAGGAATCGACTTGAGCCTCCAAAGTACACTGTCGAACTGCGGTGTTCTTATGATCCAAATGATAAAGCAGTTACTCCGTCCAGAGAAGATGAATTGGCCTTGCTAGATGCAGAACAGATATACAAAATTAGATTTCAGAATACAGGGAATGACTATGCAAGAAAAGTTGTTATTAGAGACACCTTAGATGAGAACTTAGACCTCTCGACTTTTGATGTCATTAGTACTTCACATCCTGACCAGCTTAATGTGACTATGAATGACGGGAGAGCCGTCGCTTTTGAATTTGATAATATCTATTTGCCCGATAGTACCACAAATGAGCCGGGCAGTCATGGTTTTGTGCTATACAGCATAGTGCCTAAAGATGGTCTGGCTATAGATGCTGAAGTTAGAAATACAGCACATATTTACTTTGATTTTAATCCAGCTATTGTTACGAATACTACTAGAAGCATAATGGTAGACGCCTTTCCTATAGTTGCCACGAAAGAACAGATGAATGAATCTGTCTCAGTCTATCCAAACCCAGCCAGTGAGTATCTCCTATTTTCAAAAACTGTAGATGACATCAGAGTATATGATAGTAGTGGTCGAGTCTGGTTAAATGATTCTAGTGTTGATATGATTTCTGTGTTAAAACTAGTAGATGGGGTTTATTTTGTGGATATCAGAGATGCAGATAACTTAAGTACCTACAAGATAATTGTTGCCAAGTAGCTAGGCAGTTGGCCGTAATTTTTCTAGCTGCTCATAGATAATCCGAGCGCTTCTGTCCCAAGAAAATAGCCCTAGTTGTTTTTGGCCTTCAGAAATTAGCTGAGATCTTTTATTTGTATTTGAGTAAATCGAATACATAGCATCAGCTATTTCAATTGTAT
>CAKZVK010000055.1 GCA_937921825.1 uncultured Saprospiraceae bacterium | reverse complement strand
AAGTACTCTATGATATGCGCATCTATAAAAGCATTCTTGTATAGAACACTGGCAGTACTATCCTTAGTTTTTTCTTGTAGAGCTAATAGTTTATTATGAGCTATAGCTAAAGGTGTATGATCATAGCTAAACTTATCCATGGCCAGCCACGAGTCCGATTTTAGTTCCAGGTATTCCTGATGTCCCAGCCTCAGTTTATAATCAAATCTCGGATTGCCCGGTACGAAGTAACCCATATAATAGTAGTCCATCGCATGACTCTGGCAGAAGTCTATTTCTATGAGCATAGTATACAGACCTAGGCTATAATTGGTGTATTCAAGATGATAAAAACCAAAAATGCTTCCTATTGATTGTGTCCCTACATCAAAGATGCTACAAGCCACTAGTTTATCTTCATGATATACTTTGACCAATCTTGTATCATATACACCAGACTCTAGGCTATGTGTCATGTAGTCAGCTAAGGTATCGGGAAGTGGTCCTTTAAATACTTTTTTGTATACCTGATAGAGATCGTCTATTTCTCTGCTCTGTTGGAACGGTTCTATAACATGTGTAAAGGCCTTGTTGTTCTTTTTCTTTATTTTTCGTAGACTTTTAGAGAGCGCATAGTCCTTTAGGATTGTACGCAACCAGATAGTAGAGTAGAGTTGATTGTCGTAAAGGATAAAATGAGAAGTAAAAATAGAAGGTCCCATGCGATACCAGCCCTTAGATAAGAAGTGATCTAAAAGTTCTCCTCTGATTTGTTCTAGATAGAGGCTTTGGGCAAGTTTAATCTTAGACTTAGTCATTTATAAGACTGCTAAGAAAAGGAAAATAGTGGGGGTGGCAAAAGTCCTGAGCTAGGAGTTTTCTTTTTGTGGAAGCTTAATGCAGTTGGGATTAACCTAAATACTCCTATAGCATAGCTATTAGGTCTGCTTGTATGCTTTTTTGCTTATCCTTAGCATACCAAGTATGTAAGGGTATATTATAGTCACCCTTTTGGGCAAGAATGCTTTTCACGAGTTTCTGAGCTTCGCTTGGTCTAGGGCCGTAGGTAGAGAGGAGTTGATACTGTTCATCGAGCTGTAAGAGGATAGGGATAGAACGACTACGACCATCAGTAAGATGTGCATCCATAAGTTCTAGATTTTGATCTCGATAGATGAATCTTAGTTTTATTTTGTCTGAGTTCGCCTCTGCTGCTTTGGCTATTATGGGATTGATTTGAGAAGCATCACCACACCAGTGTTCTGTAATTACTAACCAATGCTGTGTATACTGAAGGTTCTCTAGTGCTGTAACTAGCTCCTCAGTTAGTTTCAATTTTCTATCCAGCCTGCTTTGCCTTTGCCAGTTTTGAGGGAGGTACTGGGCATAAGGAGAGTCATCAGAATCCATTTCTTTTTGGAAGTTTTCTCTATATGCCTCGTACGAAATACCCTTATCGAAAAAGCCTTTATAGTCCATATTTAAATTTTATTGCATTATTAAGACAAATTTGAGTTGTGATAGTTTTTACTAAATTGTAGAAAATAGAAATGACATACAGAACTAAGTTTAGCATAGAGAGATCTGAGGTATCAATTGCAGGAAGTAAAATCTAACTTGGGTATCTAATAATTATTTCTTTACTGTAAAGAATAAATATTTCTATCTTTATAAACATCCATTCTTGTTATCTATAGTTTATTTTTCATTCACTAGAAATGTTTGCAATGAAACTAGCTTATAGTACAACGCTTATTCTTCTATTATACAACTTCTTGTTTGCTCAGGAATTATATTCACAATCTATAAGACCCGACACTAGTGCTGTATGGTTAACGGGTAGTAATTTTTGGGATCACGGGGGGTCCAATATTATTTCGTACGACCCTAATGGTAGTTATAATGGAGGACAAACAACCAGCTATAAAGTTGAACGACTTAATTTCACCACATCTAATCAAGACAATTTTCTAATAAACAATTTTGCATTAACTAATAATAGAGGAGTAGTTTATTTAACAATGGATGACCCATTTACTTACGATACACTATATAATTTTAATGCAGAGATAGGTGACTCATGGACTTTAGAAGCAGAGCATACAACTGAATTTACCGTTACAGCCAAAGGAGTCTTGAACATAAACAACCAAGACCTTGAGTTTAGTGCCGTTGATTTGAATATTGACGTTAATGGTAATTTGTACGAACAACATGACACTATAGTTGAAAAGTTAGGGTTTCTTCATAGGTATTTTTTACCTTATGATATTATCAAATCTTATGTGGATGGTAATGAAGGAGGTGCTACAAAATGTTACTATGATAGTCAATTAGGATATGTGCCATTTTCACATTACACTTGTCCAAACTTGGAAAACTTAGATGACAGGACTCTTAGTTT
Organism: uncultured Saprospiraceae bacterium; assembly: GCA_937921825.1. Taxonomy (GTDB): domain Bacteria; phylum Bacteroidota; class Bacteroidia; order Chitinophagales; family Saprospiraceae; genus RFSX01. Next base: position 8,360 of record CAKZVK010000055.1, on the reverse strand, counting down.
AGATCATATTGAATTCGAAGTAATAAGTTCTAAGAGCTCTTACGTCGAACTTTACTGGAGAGTAAATACTGATTCTGAGATTTTAGAATTTGGAATAGAACGAATGTCAAACAATGGCCTATGGGAATCAAAAGGAGTAGTTTTAGCTAATGAAGTCAACCCCAATGGCGAATCCTATATCTTTGTTGATGAAAGTCCTCTTAAAGGAATAGGCTATTATAGAATTAAGATCATAAAAGCTCATGAGCCAGCGCTATACTCAGTGGTAAAGTCTATAAAGCATGAGCCTCAAGAATCTATCAGACTATTTCCAAATCCAACTTCACTAGCTCAAGGGTTTACTGTCATAAATTCTTCACTTGGAGAACAGTCTCTTGTGCTCATAAATAGATTAGGCAAGCGAATACTCACCAGTACTCTGCAGCCGGGGAAGAATTTGATCAATATAGATCTATTAAACCCCGGATTTTATTTTTGTATTATTGAAGGTGGTAATAGAGCAGATACACATAAACTAGTGATTAGTAAATAACAACTACACTTTCTTCAGGTCTGTTGATAAGACAAATTTGAGTTGTGATAGTTTTACTAAATTGTAGAAAGAATACTAGACTATGAAAATCTATACCCTTACATTTTTACTTCTTATTAGTTCGTTTTGTGCCGCCCAAGTGAAGTATCTCTACTGCGGAGAGCTCTTAGATATGACTTCTGATCAGATCAAATCAGAAATGACCATCGTCATAGATCATAATAAGATCTCAAAAGTGAATAGAGGCTATACAGAGGCTCCGGATTCTGTAGAGGTCATAGATCTGAAAGATAAATTTGTCATGCCAGGCTGGATGGATATGCATGTACATATAGAGCATGAATCTAGTCCTACAAGGTATCTGGATAGATTTAGACAAAATAAATCTGATGTCGCTCTAGGAGCTGTAAAATATTGCCGAAGAACTTTGATGGCAGGTTTTACCACTGTAAGAGATCTAGGGGGAACTGGTGTGAATGTCTCTCTCAGAAATGCCATTAATGCTGGAGAAATAGAAGGCCCAAGAATCTATACCTGTGAGAAAGCACTCGGAACCACAGGCGGTCATGCTGATCCTACTAATGGGCTCAGAGAAGATCTGAAAGGAGATCCTGGCCCCGCAGAAGGTGTCATTAATAGTGTAGAAGATGCAAAGAAAGCAGTACGCCAACGGTATAAAAATGGCGCAGACTGTATCAAGATTACTGCAACAGGAGGCGTACTCTCAGTCGCTAAGGATGGTCAAGGTCCACAGTTTACGGTGGAGGAAGTAAAAGCTATAGTGGATGCCGCAGCAGATTATGGCTATGTCACTGCAGCGCATGCACATGGAGCTGAAGGTATGAAACGTGCAGTACTAGGGGGTATACACAGTATAGAGCATGGCACTAAGATGACAGAGGAGGTCATGAAACTAATGAAGGAGAAAGACACCTATTATGTGCCTACTATGTCTGCTGGAAAGTTTGTAGAAGAAAAAGCAAAGATACCGGGTTATTACCCACGTATAATTGTACCCAAAGCCTTAGAGATGGGTCCCATTATCCAAGAGACTTTTGGTAGGGCTTACAAGTATGGAGTCAAGGTCGCCTTTGGAACAGATTCTGGCGTCTCACCACATGGCGATAACGCTAAGGAGTTTTTATTTATGACCGAGGTAGGAATGGCGAACTATGAAGCTCTAAAAGCCGCTACAGTTAATGCGGCGGACCTGATGAATCTTTCTGAAGACCTAGGTACAATAACTAAGGGCAAGTATGCAGATATCATTGCTTTGGATGGTAATCCGTTAGACGATATCGAAACAACGTTAGTCGTACCTTTCGTAATGAAAAATGGAGAAGTTTATAAATCACATAGATAATAGCGTTATAAATATGCTAATTGTAAGCTACCTTACACAATAACCGTCAACTCACCTTTATTTTGGTATAATTATAGAGATAACTTTCGTGAGCACCCAACCTTTTATCCCAAAAATCAATGAACAATGAAAATTAGGTTGCTCTATTGCTTGCTACTTATTTCCGCGAACGGATATTCTAATTCAACTATTTCTTCTTACAGTAGTACAGCCGGTTATTCCTTATTCAATCAATTTCGTGGGTCTACTACAGGTATGATAGATGGCTTATATGCTGGAGGTAATACGTCATGCGCATACAATTTAGTAGGGCATAGCGTAGAAGATTTTATGCAATTGGACGTAGAGTTAGACTTAGTTGATAAGAATATTTGTGAGAATACTGCACTAGTAACCTTGTCAGGAGGATCACCTGTAGGAGGCATATACTCAGGGACAGGAGTTACAGCTAATGAGTTTGTCCCAGCAGATGCGGGGGTAGGTGTACATGAAATTACTTATACCTATACTGATGTTAATGGTTGTACGGGTACTGCAGTAGACACTATAACTATTATTCAAAGCAGCGAGGTGATTGTAACCCAAGTTGGTATCTGTGAAGAGGATTTACCGTTTGAATGGAATGGTATTCTTGTTTATGAAACTGGTATCTATACAGACGCATATATAGATGTCAATGGCTGTGACGCATACGAGGAATTATTTTTCACCATACTTATAAATACACCTAATAATACAGAACTAAAGATTACACCTGAGGAACTGCCATTTATTTGGAATGGTATGGAGTTATATGAATCTGGCAGCTATACTTTTTACATAGAGGGAGAAGGTGATAATTGTGATTATGAAGAAACCCTAACCCTGATTGTAGAAAGTTCAGTAAGTAACGCTGAGCTAATTGCTAGGAAACCAGTCGGCCTCTTTCCTAATCCCGTTCATGATCAACTAAATATAGTATCAGAAATAGAACTAGATTTAGTACTATACAATAGTATGGGAAGTCAAGTCTTGAAAACAAGATTGGAGAAGGGGCAGAATACATTGAGCACCGCCTATTACACAAACGGAATATACTATTTGCAATTTTCTGAAAAAGGTAGAAGCTGGTCAGAATTAATTGTCATAGAGCAATAGATAAGCATCAAGAAAAACAATCCATTTGGCATTCGCCGCTTTCATTTCTGTCCATTATTATACTTTTTTAAATCAAAAAAAATCAAATGAAAAACATTGTAAAATCTTTTTGTGCTTTAGTACTAATAGGATTAGGAACAAGTTGCACAACAGAAACTTGTGAGACGTGTACCATTACTCAGGTAATCTATGAGGATGGCGTAGAAATAGGTAGACAGACCTTGAACTCTAACCAGCAATTCTGCGGTGATGATTTAGAGGCTGTAAAAAGCCAAGAATCAACTGTTACGCAGCAGTTATTTGGATTGACACAAGAAATAGTGCAGACAGTAGACTGCCAGTAAGAATAACCCTTCCCACAAACCATAAAAAAGCCTCACAGAAATGCGGGGCTTTTTTTGTGCTGCTGACCAAGCAATAAATTAAAAAGCTGCTAAGACAAATACTCTGCTGCATCATTTAGCCTTATCTTTACACCATGGCTACACCAAAATCTGTCGCTTTTTACACCTTGGGTTGTAAACTCAATTTCTCAGAGACTTCTGCTATCAGTAGACAGTTTGAAAAAGCAGGCTATGGTATCAATAAATTTGATGATGGTGCAGACGTCTATGTCATAAATACCTGCTCTGTAACAGATCAGGCAGATAAAAAATGCCGATATACTGTAAGATCTGCACTCAGAAAATCTCCTGAAGCAAAAGTGGTCATCGTAGGATGTTATGCACAGCTTAAGCCCAAAGAGATAGCAGAGATACCAGGTGTGGATCTCGTCTTAGGGGCTTCCGAGAAGTTTCAAGTGCTCGATTACATTGATGGTCTAAGTAGTACAACTGGAAAGGCCCAAGTGCATACCACTCATGTCCAGCATGCTAATTCATTTACGGAGGCTTTTTCATTTGGGGATAGAACGCGATCGTTTCTCAAAGTCCAAGATGGCTGCGATTACAAATGTGCTTTCTGCACGATCCCTAATGCTAGAGGAAATAGTAGGAGTAATACAATAGAGAAAGTTGTGGCTGAGGCTCAGCGTATCGCAGAGAAAGGGATCAAGGAAATAGTACTGACCGGGGTGAATATAGGGGACTTCGGTAAGCAACCCTTCTTGAGCAGCACTGGTGCTACAAGATTCCGAAGGAAGGAATATTTTATAGATCTAATAAGGGCATTGGATGAGGTAGAAGGAATAGAGCGATTCAGAATATCTTCGATAGAACCCAATCTTTGTTCTGAAGAAGTTATTGCCCATGTCTGTAGATCAAAGAAATTCGTACCGCATTTTCATATGCCTCTGCAGTCTGGATCTGATACTATCTTGAAGCGTATGCGGAGAAGATATAAGACGGAGTTATATCAAGATAGAATTGATTTCATAAAGCTGATGATGCCTCATTGCTGTATCGGGGTGGATGTCATAGTGGGTTTTCCGGGCGAGACAGAAGAACGCTTCCTAGAGACAGTGGCTTTTCTAGAACAGGCAGATATCTCTTATCTCCATGTCTTCACCTATTCTGAGAGAGAAAATACGGCCGCCTTTGAGATGGAAGGAGTTGTTCCAGTAGAAGAACGAAGAAGGCGAAACAATGTCCTCAGGGCATTATCCGATAAGAAAAGATTAGAGTTCTACAAGTCACATATAGGAGAGAGTCGAAAGGTCTTATTTGAGCATTCTAAAGAAACAGGACTCATGACAGGGTACACTGATAACTATATCAAGGTGGAGTTACCACATAATGAAGCTATGATAAATACACTAGCAGAGGTAGAGTTACAACAAGTAAATCAAAATGCTAATGTTGCTGCTGCTCTAGTAGTAGAAGTTTAAAATCTTACCCCGACATTCACAGTAAAGAAATCAAATTCGGTACCCTTCACCATATTTACGGCATTGAAGAAACCTTTCTCGTATTCTATATCAAAGGTAAAGGCGTAAATATCCATACCTAGCCCGACCACTGCTCCAGCCGTTCCAGAATTATAGTTTTGGAATGGAGCTTCCTGCAGTTCCGGATACTTAGAGATGAAAGTTATGGAGCCAAGTGTCTTGGCTCTGAGTGCAATCTTATCTGTGAAGTTGATGATATTATATCCGAGACCTACTCTGAGCTTAAGCCATCTCATTTTCTCATCTATAGAAAAGAAGCTACCAGAATTCTGAGCGAGGTAATTGATGTTATGAAACTGACCACCGATGACAAAGTACATATTGCCTGAGTTCAGTCTTGCATCGGCACCTAGGTGATACCCCTTATGAGCATGCCCCTCTGGAGTTATTCTAGAATCTTTGTTCTTAGCATTAGAAATTCCTGTATACACATGTAGACCCGATTGTCCATAACAAAGCAGAGATGCAAGAACCAGAATAGTAGTAAAAGCCAGTGTTTTCTTCATATCATCATATTGTCAATAAATATAATGTGTTTTAACCTCAAGTGTCTATCAAATAAGCTAATTCGATAGCAATAAATTTGTAATTGTTTTGAGATTACTTATGTTTGGTTGTATAAATATTATGATATAGACCAAAAACAAAAGAATATACTTAATTTACTAATTAAAACAAAATTTGATAAAATGGATGTAACAAGTATTTTAATCTGGGTCGTAGTAGGCGCCGTTGCTGGCTTTATTGCTAACTATATTAAGCCAAATGGTTTTGGCACATTAGGAACCGTACTTTCAGGAGTCGTTGGATCATTTTTAGGAGGATATCTAGGTAACACTTTATTAGGAGTCGGCGCTGATGCAGATGCTGGTTTTAATATTACGACAGTCGCTACGGCAGTAGTGGGAGCACTGATCTTCTCATTTATACTTGGTTTTGTGAAAAGTAAGACTTAAAGATTAGGATTATAATTCTGTGTATCCGCCATCTTGCCAGTACTTCAGGATGTCAATGAAAACTTTGTGTTTTATATCGATGGTATCTTTTCCATCAGAATTCAAAAACCAATTAAATTTTGTTGTCAGTTTTAAGCTACAGGTATAATTGAGGATACACAGTTTATATTCTCCGTGGAATGTTGGATGTTTCTGATATTGCCTATATTTATAAATATTAAATGAAAAACATAAACTCGAACCCTATGAAAAACGTACTAAGTCTATTGCTTTTCTTTGTTTGCGGCTCCTTGCTAGCCATAAATCCGACAACTAATTCAGAACTAGCTGACAAGTTTAACTCTGGTTCTGAAAATATTGACACGGAGTTAAGAGATTTGCAAAACATGAATAATCTTGTCATTGAGAATGACTATGATTTTAATGGTTTAAATGCTAATCATGCAGAGATGGTGACTGAGTCAAAGTTGAGTAGTAAAGCTGCCGCTGGACTTTTCGAGGGTCACCCTGATAATCCACTAGGTGTTCCAGGTTTTTGGTGGGGATTCTGCCTAGGATGGGTAGGGATGCTTATCATGTATCTGACTATGGATGAAGGAACCGCAAGAAAAGAGCAAGTTAAGAATGCACTTTATGGATGTATAATATCTGTTGTTTTTTGGACAGTAATTTGGTTTGGTCTTATTGCAGCTGCGTCAACGTAGTATGAAAGAAATATATATTCTATTTATTCTTGGGCTTGGATGCTGTAGCATTCAGGCCCAAAAATTTAGTACCATAGAGGCTGACTTTTCTATTATGGAAAAGCATACCTTGAAGGATACTTCTTTCCTTATAGTCGGTTCTGTGTCTTATGATATTAATGATGACCGGACAACTTATGAGGTTTCTTTTCCAGAAAAAAAAATATGGGAATTTAGAGACTCTACGCTTACTGTTTATGATAGTCTCTATAAGTTGGAAAAGGTCGATACCATTGGCTTGGTTAATGAGTTATCTATATTCAAAAAAATATTGAAAGATGATCTTTCAGATTTCGGACTCATAAAGGCAGGATTTCAAATTGCTGATGTCCAGAAATCTAGTAGTTCAATAATATTTACTTGGAAGCCCCCATCTCAGGTAAAGTTCATCAAAGAAATTATCTCTAAAAAAGATGACAATAACCTGACTGGTCTTATTGTCATAGATGAAGATGGGAAAGAGATAAATAAGACTTTCTATGAGGACTATCTTTACATAAAAGATATTCCCGTACCTACTCGAATAAAGAGTCATTTCAAAGGGGATAAAGAACAAGTCTTTAAAGAATTACAATTTAGAAATGTAGAGATCGAATAAGCACTATGAAGTATGTAGTACTTTTTCTTTGTTGCGTTTTTGCAGGACAAGTTTTTTCCCAATCTAACCAAGACTTTTTCTTTTTCTCTCCTAGTCTAGAAGCTGCTTCAGTTCAAGTGAAAAACCCTGCGCCTGCTACCACTATTCCGCAAGACAAAAATGAAATCCAGAATCTGGGTATTGTATTGTATTCAGTGTACAGAAATCTAATCTCATCACAAGATGGTAGCCCTTGTCGATTTTATCCTACCTGCTCAGCGTATTGTAGGTCAGCTATCAGGAAGAATGGGCTCATAGTAGGTACTGTGCAAGGAATAGATAGACTTACCCGTTGTAATGGTTTGTCTCCGCATAAGTACTCGGTAGATATTAAAAGACGCAAACTTGTAGATCATGTTCAGTAGGGAGCGGCTTATTATTTTAGTAATTACCCTGTTGGTTATTTCTGTCGGTTCTACTTGCAAAACCTATGGACAGACCAAAGAGCAAGCACCTGATGCTTTTGCTAAATTTTTATTCAGTTCTGATCTTTATGAACTAGCAGCTGAGGAATATGAAAGACTCAGCTATTATAATCCTGAAAATCTTGATTACCTCAAGAGACTCCTAAGTTGCTACTCTAAGCTGGGCAAGAATGAAGATTTATCACAAAGACTCAATCTTGGTGATACTCAGAGTCCAGAAGTCGCAGAGGGTTATTATGACTTACTCGTTCAGACAGGTAGAGTCACCGAGCTCAAGAGTTTATTCCAAAAACAACAAGATCTTTTCAGTCCATCGAAACAGGAAGAGATTAAATTTAAAATAGCTGTCAGTGAGAGTAATTGGTCTGAAGCTATCAGCTTACATAGTACAAATCAATTGAGTCCTTACGATCCAATAGTCACAAATATAGAAGATACGAAATTCAAAAAGCCAGGCTTGGCTGCCAGTCTTTCAGCTATCATTCCTGGAGCTGGAAGGTTGTATGCAAAAGATGCTAAAGATGGTATCATCAGTATGATATTCGTAGGATCATTTGGCTATCAAGCTTATCGAAGATTCAACCAAAAAGGGATCAACTCAGTAGGAGGATGGATCTATGGAGGTCTGGCACTTGGATTCTATGTAAGTAATATATACGGTTCTTATCAGTCGGCAAAATTT
>CAKZVK010000054.1 GCA_937921825.1 uncultured Saprospiraceae bacterium | reverse complement strand
AACATACTTACTGAAGTAGATTACTTTTCTCTCAACGATCAAACTAAAACTTTCGAAAGAACTTACGGCTGGGCTTGGGTACTAAAGTTGGCTGAAGAACTCGATACTTGGGATGACCCGAAAGCCAAAGAATGGAACAACAACTTAAAGCCACTCGTAGACTATATCACAGAGGCTTACATAAGCTACTTACCTAAACTCGTGTATCCAATTCGAGTGGGGGAGCATTCTAACACTGGCTTCGGACTAAGTTTCGCCTATGACTATGCCGTTACTGTTGGTCACTCGGCACTAAAAGAAAGCATAGAGACAAATGCCAGAAGATTCTACGCCTCGGACCAAGGCTGTCCTATAAACTGGGAACCAAGTGGCTATGACTTTCTATCTCCTTGTCTACAAGAGATGGATATCATGCGCAAGGTACTACAGGACCAAGAATTCGACAATTGGTCACAAGCCTTCTTGCCAGAACTATTTAACGGTACTTTAGATATGGAGCCAGGAAAAATTCTAGACCGATCAGATGGAAAACTGGTGCACTTAGATGGACTTAATTTTTCGAGAGCCTGGTGCTTGTATAGTCTTAAGGACTGTCAGCCCTGCAAAGAGCTTGCTGATAAACATTTAAAATATTCTCTAGACAAAATTATAGATGGTGATTATGCTGGACAACACTGGTTGGCATCGTTTGCTTTGTATGCTTTTAAATGTCAAGACAATTGAAACTAAAAAACTACTTCGGACCTAGCACCTTAATTGCAGCTGCCTTCATAGGACCTGGCACTGTAACGACTTGCACTATGGCAGGTGTGCATACAGGTTATAGTTTATTGTGGGCTTTAGTATTTTCTGTAATAGCTACTTTGATCCTGCAAGAAATGTCAGCTCGGATAGGCTGGGTCACTCGACAAGGACTAGGGGAGGCCATCAGTAATCACTTCAGCACAGGCTTACCTAGATTTCTAGTTTTCTTTTTAGTTATCGGAGCTATACTTATAGGAAATGCAGCTTATGAAGCAGGCAATCTTTCAGGTGGCATATTAGGACTAGAACTACTCTTGGGAAAATCTAAATTATGGCCACTGATAGTCGGTGCGATAAGTTTTGGCTTACTCTACCTCGGCAACTATAAAGTCATAGAAAAGATACTGGTCGGGCTGGTTATCGTCATGAGTCTTTGCTTCTTGATTACAGCCATTATAGTACAACCTGATATAGGAGAACTGGCAAGAGGTTTTATCCCACATGACATTAAACCAAACCTGTTACTAATACTAGGACTTATAGGGACTACAGTAGTGCCTTACAATCTATTTCTACATGCTTCTATCATTAGCAAAAAATGGACAACCAAATCAGAGCTCAAAGATATCAGAAGAGAGAATGCTGTCTCCATAATCTTAGGGGGATTTATCTCTGGATTAATTATCATCACCGCTGCTGCCACGTCTGGTTCTACCACAGAAATCAGATCAGCTTCTGACCTAGCTATACAACTCGTACCCGTGTTTGGAGATAGTGCCAAATACTTAATGGGTATAGGTCTGATGGCTGCTGGCTGTAGCAGCGCACTCACAGCACCTCTAGCTGCAGCCTATGCTGCTAAAGGTCTTTTTGGTTGGGACTGCGATGAGAAAGATGTGAAATTCCGAGCAGTGTGGATGACCATTTTGATGATAGGTATTCTTGTGACTATCATGGGTACTAAGCCTATATTGATTATAAAGTTTGCTCAGATTACTAATGCCCTTTTACTGCCCTTCATTGCTGGTTACTTGCTATGGATCTCGAATAGTAAAAGAATCCTTAGTGAACATACTAACAGTAGAATATTGAATATACTTGCTGGTCTTATATTACTGATCACTGTGATATTAAGTATTAAATCCTTGAACAGTATTTTTAGATTTTTCTAGGAAGATATATGAAGCAGCAGATAGACTTAAATTGCGACTTAGGAGAAGGCTATGAAGATAGTGCCATAATGCCTTATATCAGTTCGTGCAACATAGCTTGCGGAGGTCATACAGGAGATAATGAAAGTGTAAAAAGAGCTATCAACTTAGCCATAGAAAACGAAGTCGCGATAGGTGCTCATCCATCGTATCCTGATGAAGAAAATTTTGGTCGAGCGAGCATCGAAATAGATGCGGAAGAATTACTATCCAGTCTCCATGAGCAAGTAAGACTTGTTCATAATACTTGCCGAAGTGTAGGTGCCTCAATGCACCATATAAAACCACATGGTGCTCTGTACAATGACCTCGCTAATGATCCAGCTCTCGCAGATAAAATTATAGCTAGTCTCTCTAGAGAATTTCCACATGCTCAACTTTATCTCCTGGCAGAATCAAAGGCAACAGAAGTGGCACTCAACTTAGGTGTAGAAGTCAAACATGAAGTCTTCGCTGATAGAGTATATCAGAACAAAACTTCGCTACGAAGTAGAATACATTCTGATGCTGTAATGAGCGACGCCAAATCAATATTAAACCAGATCTCTCACTTACTCTCAAATAAAGTAATAGATCACAGTGGAAACTTACACATAATTCAAGCAAATAGCCTTTGCTTACACAGTGATACTCCGCAGGCCATAGAACTGGCTCAAGAAATTTCAGCATATATAAAATCGAAGCATGTCCACATCACTGCAGATTAATTCTATAGACTTTGAGCTTCAGGTTTTTGACCGTGATTTTATTCTAATGAAACCCCTAGAAGCACTCAATGACCTACACCTCATAGGTAAGGCGATCTATAAAGAAAATTTACAGTTTGTAGAAGAAGTCATTTGTACAGAAACCGAAATCTGCTTGAAGCTTAATGAGAAATTCACGACAGACAGTATCGAAACATTACAGGCCGTAAATCCAACTACGAATAGCATCGCTAGGGAATACAAATTACCTATACTGATAAACAGAGAAAGTAGTGATTGGGCAGAGATAGAAAGCGTGAGTGGATTGACGTCTAACCAGTATATCCAACAAGTACTGAGCAGTTCCTTCATGGTGAGTATGCTGGGTTTTCTACCGGGCTTCTTGTATATGAAAGGTCTAGAAAAACACTTACATATACCACGTAAAAAGACACCTAGCAAAAAAGTAAAGCGAGGGTCCATCGGCATAGGAGGTCCTTACCTTGGACTCTATAGTCTAGAAAGTCCCGGAGGCTGGAATATAATCGGGGAGACACCTCTCAAAATTCTCAACACTACGGCCTTACCGCTCTTAGACTTGGAACCTGGAGACAAAATCAAACTAAAAGAAATCTCCCAACAAACATTCAGTGCCTTAGAAAATAATCCAATCACTATAGAGGAATACAATGGGCTCTTGTAAAATCATAAAACCAGGTCTATTATCCACAATCCAAGATAGTGGTAGAAAAGGACTCAGATACTATGCCTTGCCTGCATCCGGATATCTAGACACTGAAGCTGCCCATCTAGCACATATGCTAGTAGGTAATAAGAAGGAGAGTGCTCTGATAGAATGCAACTACATCGGACCTACCATAGAATTTAATTCGCAGGCATACCTAGCTCTTACAGGCGCAGATATGCAGTGGGCCATAAACAAAGAACCAATACAACTCAACACCACACATGCAATAAATCCTGGAGATGTCTTATCCTCTAAGATTGCTCTAGATGGCATACGAGCTTATATCGCAATCAATGGCACTCTATCAGGTAATAGGCATTTCGGTTCTGCCTCCACTTATCTGCCTGCAGGACTGGGTTGCAATAATGGTACAGCCTTGCAAAAAGGCGAAATCATAATGTGGGATGAGCATTCTGAAAAGCCTGCACTCATAAGTATCAAAAAAGAAAATAAACAGTCTGAGCTTATCAGAATAAAAAGAGGACCAGAGTATACCTTGCTAACTGAAAAATCAAAAACTGCTCTGATAGAAGCTCATTATCTAGTAACTACAGATAGCAATAGAATGGGTGCAAGATTAGACGGAGAAGAGCTAGAAACTACTCGGAGTCTACAGGCCAGTGTCGCTACACTACCAGGCTTCATACAACTACCGCCTTCAGGAAAACCTATCGTCGTATTACAAGATGGTCAGACCACAGGTGGCTATCCTCGTATTGCCTACATCCCAGAAGAGGAGTTGAGCTTATTCAATCAGCTTGCTTTTAGAAAACCATTTAGATTTCAACTTATCAATTAAGTGGATATAAAATCAGGTGACTTCAAAACACTTAGAATCAGGAAGTTATCTGAAAGAGTATGGAGTAATAGAATTACAGCGCATTAGTTCAACTTAGGCCGCTTCACTAAATATCAAAGCATCCGAAGGTTCATAAACTTTTTATCCTGATTATCCTTAATCTTACATCTCAGAATCGCCAAATGAAACAAAGAAAGAACAAAGAAGAGATCTTAACTAAGCTAGGAATCAAGGAGCTCAATGAGATGCAACTGGAAGCCTATGAACCTATTTCTACGCAGAAAGATACAATTCTACTCTCTCCAACTGGAACTGGAAAGACACTGGCTTTTCTGCTACCCCTTGTCGAGCAGATAGATGAAGAGAATCCTGAAGTACAGCTATTAATCCTAGCACCATCTAGAGAACTAGCGATTCAGATAGAGCA
>CAKZVK010000053.1 GCA_937921825.1 uncultured Saprospiraceae bacterium | reverse complement strand
CTTGTTATTACAAATCCACCATTAGCGTAATCAGCACAATCGATTGCAGTTACATCATCTCCTTCATGCGTTACTGTCACTTCGTTAGGTGATGCACAATTATCTGCCTCATCTGTAACTACTGTTACATCTGGCGCAGGTACATCTTCGAAACATTCTACTGTTACTGGATCTGGATTCGTTGCCGTAGGATCTGTTGTATCGTCTACGTTAATCGTCTGCTCTACTTCAGATGTATTTCCTGCACAATCTGTCAGTCTATATGTTCTTGTGAATGTAAATCCACCGCTACCATAATCATCACATATTGCTGTTGTCTTACTATCACCTACGTGCTCTACTGTCACCTCGTTAGGCGAATCACAGTTATCAGCCTCATCTGTAACTACTGTTATGTCTGGCGCAGGTACTTCTTCCCAACATTGTACATCAACTGTAACTGGATTAGATCCTGTTGGCGCTGTTGTATCTTCTACTATGATTGTCTGATCTACATCTGTTGTATTACCAGCACAATCTGTTAATCTATATGTTCTTGTAAATGTAAATCCACCGTTAGCGTAATCGGCACATTCCACTGAAGTTTTGCTATCACTTACGTGAGTTACTGTTACTTCATTAGGTGCAGCACAATTATCAGCTTCGTCACCTACTACTGTTACATCTGGTGCAGGAATCTCTTCCCAACACTCTACTGTTATAGCTGCAGGATCTGTTCCTGTTGGAGGTGTTACATCATTTACATTTATTGTCTGTGTTACTTCTGTAAAGTTACCAGCACAATCTGTTACTCTATATGTTCTTATTATTACGAAACCTCCATTAGCATAATCATTACATGTCGCTGATGTCTTATCATCTCCTTCATGTGTTACTGTTAACTCATTAGGAGTTGCACAATTATCTGCTTCGTCAGTAACCACTGTTACATCTGGTGCAGGTACATCTTCAAAACATTCTACCGTTACTGGAGAAGGGTTAGAAGCTGTTGGATCTGTAGTATCATCTACATTTATAGTTTGAGTTACTTCTGTGAAGTTTCCTGCACAGTCTGTTACTCTATATGTTCTTGTGATTGCGAAACCTCCGTTAGCATAATCACTACATACTGCAGAGGTCTTACTATCTCCTTCATGTGTTACTGTCAATTCATTTGGTGAATCACAGTTATCTGCCTCATCTGTAACTACTGTTACATCTGGTGCAGGGACATCTTCAAAACATTCTACCGTTACTGGTGAAGGGTTGGAAGCTGTTGGATCTGTAGTATCATCTACATTGATCGTCTGCTCAACATCTGTAGTGTTACCAGCACAGTCTGTCAATCTATAGATTCTTGTAAAGGTGAAACCGCCATTTGCGTAGTCAGCACAAGTTGCACTTGTCTTACTATCGCTGATATGCTCTACTGTAACCTCATTTGGTGCAGCACAGTTATCTGACTCATCTCCTACTACTGTTACATCTGGTGCAGGGACTTCTTCCCAACATTCTACTGTAATTGATGCAGGGTTTGAGCCACCTGGAGGTGTAGTGTCATCTACATTGATCGTCTGTGTTACTTCAGTGAAGTTGCCAGCACAATCTGTTACTCTGTATGTTCTAGTTATAGTGAAACCACCATTAGCATAGTCATCACAAGTAGCGCTGGTCTTGCTATCTCCTTCATGCGTTACTGTCAACTCATTAGGTGACTCACAGTTATCTGCCTCATCTGCAACTACTGTTACATCTACAGCAGGTACATCCTCCCAACATTGTACTGTTACTGGAGCTGGATTGCTCGCAGTAGGATTAGTTGTATCATCTATATTGATGGTTTGAGTTACTTCTGTGAAGTTTCCTGCACAATCCGTTACTCTATATGTTCTTGTTATTGTAAAGCCTCCTGCATAATCAGAACAATTAGCAGTTGTCTTATCATCACCTTCATGCGTTACTGTCAACTCATTAGGTGAATCACAGTTGTCAGCTTCATCTGCAACTACTGTTACATCTGGTGCTGGCACATCTTCCCAACATTCTACTGTTACAGAAGATGGATTGCTTGCTGTAGGGTTAATAGTATCATCTACATTTATAGTTTGAGTTACTTCTGTGAAGTTGCCTGCACAATCTGTAATTCTATAGGTTCTTGTTATAGTGAATCCTCCGTTAGAGTAATCATTACAAGTTGCAGAAGTCTTACTATCTCCTTCATGAGTCACTGTCAACTCATTTGGAGAGTCACAGTTGTCAGCCTCATCAGTAACTACTGTTACATCTGGTGCTGGCACATCTTCCCAACATTCTACGTTTACCGCAGTAGGGTTAGATGCTGTAGGATTGGTAGTATCATCTACATTGATCGTTTGCTCAACATCAGTGCTGTTCCCAGCACAGTCTGTCAATCTATAGATTCTTGTAAATGAAAATCCACCATTCGCATAGTCAGAACAAGTAGCACTTGTCTTGCTATCACTAATGTGCTCAACAGTAACCTCATTAGGAGCATCACAATTATCAGTCTCCCCTCCTACTACCGTTACATCTGGAGCAGGTACATCTTCCCAACATTCAACTGTTATTGCTGTAGGATTAGATCCTGCTGGCGGAGTTGTATCATTTACATCAATAGTCTGAGTTACCTCCGTGAAGTTACCTGCACAATCGGTCACTCTATATGTTCTGGTAATAGTGAAACCACCATTAGCATAATCAGAACAAGTAGCAGATGTTTTGCTATCACCTTCGTGAGTTACTGTCAACTCATTAGGAGAATCACAGTTATCAGCTTCATCATTAACTACACTTACATCTGGAGCAGGCACATCTTCCCAACATTGAACTGTCACTGGAGATGGATTGCTTGCTGTAGGATCTGTAGTATCATTAACATTTATCGTTTGAGTTACTTCTGTGAAGTTTCCAGCACAATCCGTAATTCTATAAGTTCTTGTAACTGTAAATCCACCATTAGCGTAGTCAGAACAATTTGCTGATGATTTGCTATCACCTTCATGTGTAACTGTTAACTCATTTGGTGAATCACAATTATCAGCCTCATCTGTTACAACTGATACATCTACAGCAGCAACATCTTCCCAACATTCTACTGTTACAGTAGCAGGGTTGCTAGCGGTTGGATTAGTAGTATCATTTACATTGATTGTCTGTTCTACTTCTGTGAAGTTACCAGCACAATCAGTAATTCTATAAGTTCTTATTACAGTGAATCCACCATTAGCATAATCAGAACAAGTAGCATTTGTTTTGCTATCGCTTTGATGTGTAACAGTCAATTCATTAGGAGCATCACAATTATCAGCCTCATCTGTAACAACAGATACATCTGGAGCTGGGACATCTTCCCAACAGTCAACATTAACTGCAGATGGATTACTTGCAGTAGGATTAGTTGTATCGTTTACATTTATTTGTTGCGAAACTACTGCTGTATTACCAGCACAATCTTCTATTTCATATGTTCTTGTGAATGAGAATCCTCCATTAGCGTAATCACTACAAGTAGCAGAGGTTTTTGTATCATTTAAGTGTACAACAGACAAATCACCTGAACTAGCACAATTATCAGCCTCAGAAGAAACTAAAGAAGGATCAGGAGATGGAACATCTTCCCAACATTCTACAGTTACTGGACTCAAATCATCACCTGTCGGTGGTGTTGTATCATCTACAGTTATTGTCTGAGTAACATCTGTTGTATTACCAGCACAATCTTCTATTCTATAAGTTCTTGTTATTGTGAAACCACCATTAGCATAATCTGCACAAGTAGGATTTGGATTACTATCTCCTACATGCGTTACTGTAAGATCATTAGGTGCATCACAATTATCAGCTTCATCCATAACAACCGCTATATCTGCAGCAGGTACTTCATCGTAGCACTGAGCAGTTATAGGAGAAGGGTTAGAAGCTGTAGGATTAGTTGTATCGTTTACATTGATGGTTTGTGTAACAGTTATACTATTACCTGCACAATCTTCAACTCTATAAGTTCTTGTGAAAGAAAAACCACCATTAGCATAGTCAGCACAGGTCGCTGAAGTCTTACTGTCACTAACATGAGTAACAGTCAAGTTTCCATTTACATCACAATTGTCAGCTTCATCGTCGACAACTGACACATCTGGACTTGGCACATCCTCCCAACATTCAACATTTATTGGAGAAGGATTACTAGCCGTTGGATTAGTAGTATCATCAATATATATTTTCTGAATTACATCTATAGAGTTTCCACAATCATCAGTGATTCTATATACTCTATCTACAGTTACAGTAGCACCATCACAAGTAATAGCTCCTGGACCAGGTGTATCACTGATATGTGTTACTGTCAATTTTTTTTCACTACAATTATCATGCTCACCTGTAACCACAGCAGGGTCTGGTGCAGGCATATCAGAATAACAACTTACTGAAACATCTGGCGGCGTATTTGCCGTTGGATCTGTCGTATCAGGTGTTATTGTTATTACATTTGTACACTTCCACTCATCACAAGGCTGTATTCTAGCGCATCTTCTATATTCTTTAGTTGAGGTTATAACACCAGGGCTATATGTCAAAGGGACATCAGGAGTATTTATATCGGAATCTATATTCGTCTGACCTGGGATTGCTGCCCAAGTACCTCCAGGTGATCTGCTCTCCCACTTTGATTGTAAAAATCCATCCCATGAAACTGTACCGCCAGAAGGTGCTGTCGCAGTTATCTGCGCTGCATTATCCCCTGAACAAAGACATTGGTCACTAGAAAGTGTACCACCAGAAGTATAGTTGTTACTAATATGTATATCAACAGGGGTTCCAGAATCTACCCAATCACTACAAGGCAAACACCTAGCTTGTCTTTTGTACCAAATAGTAGAAGATCTATGAGGAGGATCAAAATTTTGGCTATTGGCTCCAGTTATGGTAATCCAATTTCCAGTAGTTTTTTCTTGCCATCTGTATTCTACAGTACCTATACAACCTGTAGCAGCTGTACCATTGATGACTCCACCATCGCCACCATCACAAAAAGCGCTACCACCAGAGATTGTTCCAGGGTTGAAATTAGATGCACTACAAGGATCATACACAAAGTTTTGTGTACAAGTAGAGCTATTATTACAACCGTCTTTTATAGTATATGTTCTGATTATTGTTCTATCAGCGACAGAACCACAGAAATTTAGATTATTTGGTGTACTACTGTCATGTGAAGTCACGGTTGTTGTTCCTATTCCACAGTTATCGCTAATAGAACCACCTCCACTAGTGAAGGTACTCGCTGTCGTAAATGCTGCCGGAATATATGTAGAGAGACATTCTAAGCCAGTAGTTACTGTCGCAGGACAGGTTACCGTAGGGCCATGATTATCTACCTCTATTGTAATAACATTGGTACATATCCAATCATTACAAGGGTATATTCTAGAGCATCTTCTGTATTCTTTGGTTTGAGTAAGTGTACCTGGATTATAGGTTAGAGGCACATCTGGTGTACTCGGGCTGTCATCATCATTAACATACCCTGGAATATTTTGCCAACTACCACCAGGTGATCTACTTTGCCACTTGGATTGTAAAAAACTTTCTGGAGAGGAGCCATTACCTGAAGGAGCTGTTGCAGTTATACTGCTTGCAGCACTTCCTGGACAGATACATTGATCTGAAGAGAGGGTACCTCCATTCGTATAATTATTATTTACATGTATATCTCTAGTTTCTGTATACTGCCACGTTCCACAAGGATCACATTTTACGCCTAGACGTATCCAATTTGATACAGTAGTCCATCCAGGATTCCAAGAAGAGCTAGTTGCTCCAGAAATATCAGTCCACTGCCAATTATTAGCAGCGTTCTTCTCTTGCCACTGGTAGAGAATCGTTCCCCCACTGCAACCACTAGCTGCTGGGTGATTAGTCATAGCAGGTGGATCGAATGGTCCACAATTTATAGAGTAACCAGATAATCCACCAGGATTAAAATTACTAGCATTACATGGATCTTCACAACATCCGCCAAATACTGAGATGTTATCTATATCCCAAACTGACAATTGAGCACCATTATTAATGGGATCATATGCGATAAGTTCGAAATCGAACTTTGTTGTTGCCGTAACAGTGAAGTCTGGATCATTAGTAAAATTAAAAGACTCCAAACTCCAAGCATCTGTAGCAATATTATTATCAGATTGATATATAACATTTCCACCTTTCTTTACTCTTAAACCATACTTCTGAGGTCTATTATTAGGTCCTTGGGGATCTGCCGCTGTTGTGCTACTCTGCCAAACAACATCCCAAGGAGATAACTCATAGAACTCTAGTTTGGATAAATGGCCCGTTTCAGAAGGGTGCAGTGTCACTGAAAACCTTATAGTTCTGTCATTATAATTCGCGTAAGTCTCTGGATTAGCAGAGATACACATACCATAGCCAACATTGTTCACTCCAAGAACACAACTATGAAAGTTTGTATTGGGGATGTTTCTATCTACTATGGAACCTGTCACATTCGTACAGCCACCATTACTATTTACAAGAGGTGTAAATTCTTGATAAGTAAAGGCTCCAGAATAATTCTGACAAGCATCTAAACTCCAGCTCACAAGGTTATGTGAAGGTGGGTTACAATTAGAAAAACTAAGAGATTCTGAAATACTTGTAGAATTTAAATTACCACTCATAATTGGTGGATCTGAAGCAGCCATGTCTGTAGACTGCATAAAACCAAAAACGATCAAAAGCATGGAAGCTTTTAAAACATTGTGGATTAAGTGTGAGTTAATCGGTTGAATTCTCATAAGGTGTTAAGTTTTAGTGAATGCAGCTAATCAATTAATTAATGTACTGCTACTATTAAGTTCTAATCTAATTCTAAAAAAAAAATCCCTACCAAAAAATTGAGGAAGGGAGTGATTATAGTACTGTATATATGTAGACTCACAGCATAGACAGTAACAATTGTTGTTAGCTGAGTACGAGTAAGATATGGTGGGAAGGACAGAAGCTCTGATATTAGAATATGATATACCCCCTAGACTAGGCAGTGCAGCGCACGCTAGGTATAGACTCAGGAGAGTCGCGATTATCAAAAGGGTGGTTATCATTTTATTCTACTATCAATAAATCTTGAAAACTCGATCTATTCTTCTCGGATTAGATATAAGCTTCCGCTACTTACAAAAATGGTCATGTTGCACTCCTTAGGCTAATTATTTAACCTAAAAGCAGCAAAATGACAGTTAGTTTCCAACTTTAATGACCTTAACTATTCTAGTAAATACTTCATCTTTTTTCTATCAAGATGAAAATTAATCAGCAGCTTTATAGATGTTAATCCTGATAAACAGGGCTAACCAAAAGAAGGACAACACCACAATGAGTTACCCTATAAATATTATTGGTATATTTTATATAAATTAATACTTCATGTGTAATACTCTGATATTCTGATATCTATACATATAGAAATAAAAAATGGCTGCCAGAAATCTGACAGCCATTTTGGCGTTTGGAATAGCCTCTGTTACTTGGAGTAACTGATTATAGTATATCTAGTTAGTAACCAACTACAATTAGCTTCTCGGTAACGAATTCATTATTGATACGCATATTTACAAAGTAAATTCCTGGATCAAGCTCCTTGGTACTGATTCTGAATATCTTGTCACCCCTATCAAGTTCTGTATCAATAATCCTATCTATTGCTAACGAACCATCAGAAGAAACTATATTCACTATAAAATCAGAGATTTGATCTACGGAAACTTTTAAGTTTACAAATGAAGTAGTAATCGTAGGATACAATAAGACAGCATAGGTATAACTTTCTTCTACTTCTACCGCTAAACTTGAATCAAATACAAGCTCATCATTGAAATCATAAGCTTCAATCTTATAAGAGTTAGCACCTATCTCGAAACCAAAATCATTGAATTCATAGCTTGAAATTTCGCCGATATTATTCTCAGAAAGTATCTTTCCTAAGGTATTATATTTTCCACTTGCCTCAAGCTTTAGTACTTTATAGAACTCCACAATATCAGCTTCATTTTCAACTTTCCAATCTAAAATTACTGCATTAGGGTTACTCTTTCCTTGGAAGCCTAATAGGCTTACAGTACCGTAGCTTCCTGTAGAATGTGCTGCAATGGGTCCCTGTTGAAATCCTGCGCTAACAGTATATCCAGCATCTACATCGCATCTATGATCTCCAGATATTATTGTGAATGTCGATGTTGTATTAGCTCCATTAGATCCATTAACATCAGAATCCAGTTCACTATTTCCAACTCCAGAAGAGACAGCTGTCATACTTGATGTCGCCTCAAAATGAAGATAGTAATCACCTGGTGGTGCACAGAACTTAAAGTAACCATCATCAGAGGCAGTGCCTGGTTTATGACCAGTATAAGAATCATCGAATAAAACTGAGATGCCATTTACTACTTTGTAAAGATTGACTTTGATACCATTAATACCATTCTCATTGCTATCCTGATTATTATTATTGTTATTGTCTAACCAGACAAAATCTCCCACTGGCACACATTGGTAATAACCAGCATCCCAACTTAAATCTACTTCAGCAGGATCTAAGAATGTTATTGCTGTGGTTCCAGGTCCGTTACTATGGTCTACATCACTATCGGTGTTATCATTATTACCTCTATTCTCTCCAGTCAAAGAATATCCATCAGGATCTTCAAATTGGACATAATAATGTCCAGAGTTAAGACCTTCGAAGAGGTAATTACCATTACTATCCGTATACGTAAATCCAACTACAAACCCATTGTCATTGAATAGATACACTTTCACACCTGGTAAACCTGGCTCACCTGCATCATAGATACCATTACCATTTATATCATGCCAAACGATATCTCCAATAGCTGCATTTGCCAAGGTCAGACAGTAAGTCGCTGTATTATTACATTCACCATAATTTACAACTAGATCTGTAGACCATCCTGCATTATCTACCACACCTGATCCAATCACTCCATAGTCTGAAGGATTATTAAAATGTAATCTATAACAACCCGCTGGTAGACCTCCAAAGTTATACTGACCTCCATTAGCGGTAGTCTGCGTCGCTATCGGAGTTGTCAAATCTGCACAATCATACAACTCTACAAGTATTCCATCAAAACCTGGATCTGTAGTCTCTGCAATTCCATTTAAGTTCGTATCCTCACATACTGTAGATGCAATCGCAGCACACTGTACTGGTATATTATTATTGTTTATGATCGGTGGATCAGCAGGCTGTATATCCACGGAAAGGAAATAAGGATTAGCAGTACAACTGTAATCTATCATTCCTCCATTTATAGTATCACTTCCTAGTACTATTTGATTATTCACCACACCATCAAGATCAGTAGCTGTACCATCAATAGCCGAAGGATCATAGACTCCAGAAAAGGCCGCACATGTCGTAGATAGTGGGAACCCTGCTGGGTGAATGTAAGTCATATTATATACACCTGGTACAGTAACAAAAAATTGATACATTCCACTACGTCCATCAAATGGAACCCCATCAGCATCCATTCCATAGATAACTGCGCCTGGTCCTTGGATATCAACAACACCTCCAGTCACTAACTGTCCAGTCTTCTCACAATAGATATATCCTAATGGATCTAATGGCTTGATGTCAGCGTAAGCTGGATCTTCATCATCCTCATCTCCTCCGCTGTTATCTGTGATATTATCCATCTGAGCATCATTACCTTGCGTCATATCTGGAGTAGAGTCCATATCATCTTGAGGCACACCAACAATGTCAGTAGAACCAGCTATTTCTGCTATATTGAACAAGCTATCTAACTGCAGGGTATACGCTTCTTGAGTAACTCTAAGAGTAATGTATACTGTCTCAGATGATCCCGCTCGGACAGGTCCAGGAATAGTATTCATATAGTTTCCTGTTCCATCTGCCATCCAACCATTATTATCGTTAGGGCTTAACTCTTGACCAGCTTGGATATAATCTATGACATCTACATTGTAAGCATCTACAGTTCCTTGGTTGTAAATTGTAATTGCATACTCAATGTCATCGAACACCTCATAAGAATCAGCCTGACCTGGTACAACCATTTTCATGAGTGCAAGGTCAAACACCTGACCAACTAATATCTGCGCTGGATCATGATCGTCTTCATCCCCATTAGTATTATCTATGACATTGTCATCACCTAAGTCATCAGTCTCTCCTGCACCGTCAAACTGAACGCCATCTGGGGTACTATCTATATCACCACCATTGTTATCATTACTGATTTCGGCCCAGTTAGTTATAGACTGCCCCATAAAGCCAGGATCTATAGTCAATAAGATATCTACTGTAGCAGGAGCACCGTTAGCTGGTACTGATGCAATCGTATTAGTTACAGGTCCAGCACTCGATCCTACCCAACCATTAGTATCATTATTACTCAAGAACATACCTGTCGGAATATAGTCAGTGACCTCTATGTTAGTACCATCTAGTGACCCTTGATTGTAAACGGTAATAGTATACAATATTTCGTCACCAGCAGTAATATCACCTGTACCATCACTATCAACAAAATCAACGTAATCTTTAGTAAGTGCTAAATCAAATTGCTGTTGTAACATTATTTCTGCAAGATCATGATCATCTTCATCTCCTCCTGTACTTGTAATGTCATCATCTGTAACAAAAGTATCATTAGAAGAATCTCCATCAGCATTACTATCTATGTCAGCATTGCTATCACTATTAGAAATCTCTGCAGCATTAACAATAGATGTTCCCATGAATGCTGGATCTATAGTCACTTGTATATCAACTGAACTACTTGATTGTGGATCTAAGGATAGAATAGTATTAGAAATACCCGTTCCACTACCTGTCCAGCCATTCATATCTAGAGCACTCAGCATTAACCCAGAAGGCAGATAATCTGTTACCTCTACATTAGTAGCACCTACTGTTCCTTGATTAAAGACAGTAATGGTAAAGATCACGTCATCACCTGGATTTATAGTCCCATCTACATTATTATCTATATAACTAGAGTAGACTTTAGTCAATGCTAAGTCATAAATAGAATTAAAGGTCACTACGGCATCATCATGATCATCCTCATCACCTCCAGAGTTATCCGTCACACCAGTGCCTCCATAGTTGTCATTTGTATTATCAGTATCAGGAGTACTATCAGAATCTGGAATTGGATCACCATCTGTATCAGTATGACCAGCTATCTCTGACCAGTTAGTAAAGTCACAAGTTGCGTCAGCTGTAGCGTCTACCTGTAAAGTAATATCAATGCTCACTGATGCTCCAGCAGCTAGGCCACCTGCTGGCAACAAACCAGATGCAACGCTAAATGTGTACTCTACTGGATTTGTATTTGTCCAATTTGCATCTGCAATAGTCATACATGTAGGAACATAGTCAACTACACGTATATTATCTGCTGCAATGTTACCTTGGTTCTGTACAGTAATCGTGAAAGTTACTAGATCTCCTGGAACAACTAAACTAGATTGGCCATTTGCTAGTGACTTAACTAAAGCTAAATCAAACTGTCTTACAGTTACTTCTGCAGGATCATGATCATCTTCATCTCCTCCACCATTATTTATTTCATCATCACCTCCAAAGGTGTCATTAGTCTGATCTGTATCTGGCGTACTATCCGTATCAGTTACTGGACTACCTGTATCATCTGTTGCTGCAGAAATCTCCGCCCAATTCATTAAGTTCATTCCTTGTGGTGCATTATGCGCCACATTTAAAATGATGTCAATAGATGCCTGAGTACCTGAAGCTAAGCCACCTACTGGCAACAATCCATTAGCAACTGAAAGTATTGCAGTAGCTGTACCATCCAGATTATCAACCCAAGCAGAATTACTTAAAGCTTCAAAATTTAATCCAGTCGGAATATAGTCTGTTACTGAAATATTATCAGCTGATACAGACCCTTGATTCATAACTGTTATAGTGTAGCTTATAGCATCTCCTGGATCTACCATCGAAGATTGACCAGCAGCCAATTGCTTAAATAAAGCTAAATCGAATACTGGCGTAGGCTGTACGATTGTTACCTCCGCTGGATCTTGATCATCTCCTCCTGTCGTATCAGTTACGTCATCATCATTTGCTGTATCATTTGGTGCACTGTTGTCACCTGGTGTACTATCTACATCAGTACCACTTGTTGCAGTAATCTCTGCATCATTGATCATTGATGTCGCTGTAGATGCTGGATCTATCTGATAGAATACTTCTATTACTTGACTTGACATTGCTGGTAGACTTGCTACTGTAAATGTCTCATCTCCATTATCTGTTACATTAGCATCTGCTGTGGAACTCTGATAGATTAAGCCTGCTGGACTATTATCTGTAACAACTGTATTAGTTGCCGTAACATCTCCTTGGTTAATCACTGTAAGCTCAAATGAGATTACGTCTCCAGGCATAAATGGCCCAGTCGCTGTCAGTACCTTAGTTAAGGCTAAATCAAATACTGGAGCCGGAAGAAGGCCGAAGTCAATCGTCATATCTCCATTAGAGTCCGCTGCAGAATCCTTGCCGCCATGCGTCCCTGTCTCTCCAACTGGCTCCGTGCCAGGTGCTAGTTCAAATACAGGAGAAGTGATTAC
This sequence comes from uncultured Saprospiraceae bacterium, assembly GCA_937921825.1. Classification (GTDB taxonomy): domain Bacteria; phylum Bacteroidota; class Bacteroidia; order Chitinophagales; family Saprospiraceae; genus RFSX01. Next base: position 16,219 of record CAKZVK010000053.1, on the reverse strand, counting down.
ACCATCTGTAAATCCATCACCATCAATATCTTGCTGAATTCCATTATCATCGCCGTCTACTTGATCATCTGAAGTGTTAGTAGGAGTAGATGAAATAGGGAATGAAGACGGAGGTACAAATTCTATATAGTAATCGCCTGGTAACAAATTATCAAATATATAACTACCGGTAGCATCTGTAGTAGTAGTTGCTATTAAGTTGCCAGCTGCATCATAGAGTTCTAAAAGGACAGTCTTACCAGCAGTAGTGCCACTGCCTATTGCATCTTCACCAGCATCTTGCACCCCATTATCGTTTGCATCAAGAAATACAGTAGACCCTACAGACATCAATGGCACTAAACCGAAATCGATTGTCATATCTCCATTGGCATCGTTACCAGCGTCTTTACCACCATTCGTATCTGGCTCTCCTACTGGCTCAGTACCAGGCGCAAGAGTTATAACTGGTGAGCTTATCACACCATCAGTTAATCCATCGCCATTAGAATCTTGCTGAATACCATTATCATCACCATCCACTTGATCATCAGCTGTACTGGTCGTCGTGGATGAAACAGGTAATGAAGCTGGAGGAAAAAATTCAATGTAGTAATCTCCAGGAGCTAGGTTGTCAAACAGGTAGCTACCGTTAGCATCAGTTGTAGTTGTTGCAACTAATGCTCCTGTTGTTGCATCATAGAGTTCTAGTGTTACTGATTTACCAGCTTTAGAACCACTACCTAGCGAATCTTCACCTGGATCTTGAATACCATTATTATTATCATCAGAGAATACTGTAGACCCAATAGATAATGAATGTGTAACCATTATTTCTTCAGGATCTTCATCATCTGCGCCATCTGTCATAGAGTCATCAGAGTCTGGTCCATCGTCCATAGTGGGATCACTATCTATATCATCGCCATCATCATCTGTCAGCTCAGCATTGTTCATAAGACTAGTTCCTGTAAATGAAGGATCGATAGTCAAAGTAATACTTATAGAAGCACATGCATCTGGATCAGTAGCTGGCAACAAAGTATTGTATGCATAAGTTACTGAGCCTGTCGGACCTCCTACCCAGCCTGCATTAGCACCTGCTGTTGTACTCAATGTCATACCCGCTGGAATATGATCTGTAACTTCAAAGTAGTTAGCATCAAGAGTTCCTTGATTACAAACCATAATATCATAAGTAACATCCTGACCTACAGAATAAGGACCAGGTGTCATTACTTGTTTAATCAATGCTAAATCATAAGTTTGACCTAGATTAATTTCTTCAGGATCTTCATCATCACCTCCGTCTGTCTCTGTCAATGAATTATCTTCTGCAAAGTCATCAGGGTTAGAGAATACTGTAGGATCACTATCTATATCATCACCGTCATCATTTGTGATTTCAGCATTATTCACTAAGCTAGTACCCATAAATCCTGCATCTATTGTCAAGGTTATATTGACTATAGCACATGCATCTGGATCGGCAGCAGCCAATAAGTTGTTGTATGCATATGTCACCGCACCTGTAGGGCCTCCTACCCAGCCAGCATTAGCGCCTGCTGCAGTACTTAGACTCATACCTGTAGGAATATGATCCGTAATTTCAAAGAAATTAGCATCTACATCGCCTTGGTTACAAACCGTAATTGCGTAAGTGACATCTTGGCCTGGAGAATAAGGAGAAGTAGTCATTACTTCTTTAGTCAGAGCTAAATCATATTCTAAGACTAGAGGTACTAAACCAAAGTCAATAGTCATATCACCATTAGCATCGTTGCCTGCATCTTTTCCACCATTAGTACCTGGCTCACCAGTAGGTTCAGTTCCTGGTGCAAGTGTGATTACAGGAGAAGTTATAACTCCATCAGTAACACCATCACCATTTGTATCTACTTGGATACCATTATCGTCACCATCCACCTGATCATCAACTGTACTTGTAGTCGAAGAAGAAACAGGCAATGAAGCCGGTGGTATAAATTCTATGTAGTAATCTCCCGCAGGAAGATTATCGAAAAGATAACTTCCATTGGCATCAGTCGTAGTCGTTGCTACAAGAGCACCAGTATTAGCATCGTATAAATCTAGGCTAACTGCTTTACCAGCTTTAGAACCGCTGCCAATTGCATCTTCGCCTGGATCTTGAACACCGTTATCATTGTCATCTGAGAATACCGTAGAACCTATAGACATAAGTGGTGCTTCTACTGTTATCGCTTCTGGATCTTCATCATCAGCACCATCATTAAAGTCATTATCTGTATCAGGACCATCATCCATAGTAGGATCACTATCTACATCATCGCCATCATCAGCTGTCAGCTCTGCAAGATTTAGTAAGCCCCCTCCTGCAAAAGTAGGCTCAATAGTTAGTGTAATGAAGGCAGAGAAACAAGCATCAGGGTCTTGTGCTGGTAATAGGTTAGAATAGCTATAAGTCACTGGACCTGTAGCTGCTCCCATCCAACCACCATTAGCACCAGCTGCCGTACTTAAAGTCATACCTGCAGGGATGTTATCAGTTATTTCTATTGAATTAGCATCAAGTGTTCCTTGATTACATACTGTTATCTCATAGGTTACATCTTGACCAGCCACATATGGACCAGGGGTAACTACTTCTTTGATTAAGGCTAAGTCATAAACCTGCCCTACCATTATCTGTTCTGGATCTTCATCATCACCACCATCTGCCTCTGTTAGAGAATTATCATCAGCAAAATCATCAGGATTACTGAATACATCAGGATCACTATCTACATCATTTCCATCATCATCAGTAAGCTCTGCATTATTCACTAAAGTCGTTCCCATATAAGTAGGATCAATAGTCAAGGTGATACTAATAGTCGTACAAGCATCTGGGTCAGACGCCGGCAGCAACGCAGTATTACTATATACTACTGCTCCCGTAGGACCTCCTACCCAGCCAGCATTAGTACCCGCTGTAGTACTAAGAGACATTCCCGAAGGTATGTGATCTGTTACTTCAAAATAGTTAGCGTCTAATGTTCCTTGATTACATACTTGAATCGAGTATGCTACATCTTGACCTGCTGTGTATGGACCAGGTGTTACTACTTGCTTCGTTAAAGCTAAATCATACACCTGACCTATCATTATTTGTTCTGGATCTTCATCATCACCACCATCTGTCTCTGTCAGAGAGTTATCATCTGCGAAGTCATTCGGATTAGAGTAGACAGTAGGATCACTATCTATATCGTCACCATCATCAGCTGTAATTTCGGCGTTATTTACTAGGGTAGTTCCCATGAATACTGGCTCCACCGTCAGAGTGATATTTACAGTGGTACAAGCATCTGGATTAGTAGCTGGAAGCAAACTATTATAAGCATATGTAACATCTCCATTGAGGCCTCCTACCCAACCTGCATTGGTACCGGCTGTAGTACTAAGCGTAAAACCTGATGGAATATGATCCGTAAGCTCAAAGAAGTTAGCATCTAAAGTACCTTGATTACAAACTTCTATTGCAAAGGTTACATCTTGACCAGGCATATAAGGACCAGGTGTTACTACTTGCTTAGTCATGGCTAAATCATAAGCTTGGCCTACAGTTATTGTTTCTGGGTCTTCGTCATCCGCTCCATCATTCATATCACCATCTGTATCTGGACCATCATCTACTGTAGGATCGCTATCAGAATCATCTCCATCATCAGCAGTTATTTCTGCCTCATTAACGATGCTTGTACCCATGAATGATGGATCTATGGTCAATGTCAAGAAAATAGATACGCATGCATCAGGATCCTCAGAAGGTAATAAGTTAGTATAATCATAAGTTACAGGTCCTGAAACTGGACCCATCCATCCTCCATTCACTCCAGCTGTTGAGCTTAAAGTCATTCCGGCAGGGATATTATCTGTTACTTGGAAGAAGTTAGCATCAAGTTCTCCTTGATTACAAACTACTATTTCATAAGTTACATCTTGACCAGGCACGTATGGGCCTGGAGTTACTATATTCTTAAGTAAGGCTAAATCATAATTAGAACATGGTACAGTCATCACTTCTGCAGTACAATCTGTCATACATAAGTTCATATCTCTAACAGAAACAGTATACGTACCTGCTGTTAGATTATTGAAGACATTTGCTGGTTGCCAAGTTGTTCCATCTAAACTATACTCAAAAGGCATTACACCTCCAGTAGTCGTTACAGTTATACTTCCTGGCATTCCAGAATCACAATCCTCATCTACGACATTTAGAGAGCAAGCTAGTGGCATAGGTTCTGCAACCATCACATCACACCATGCTGTGCAGCCATTAGCATCAGTTACAGTGACCACATAAGTCCCTGCAGCTAGATCAATTGCTGTACCACTCGTCTGGCCATTATTCCACGCATATGCATATGGTGCAGTACCTCCCAGTTCTGTAACTGTAGCAGTTCCATCTAGATCTCCATCACAAGATACATCCGTAGAAGTTGTAGAGCAACTCAAAAGAGCAGGCTCAGAAATAGTTACATTACAAGTAGACGTACACATTGGGTCTCCTGCATTTCTAACAGTAACAGTATAGCTTCCCGGAGCTAAATCTGTAAAAGTTCCTGAGGCTCCAAAGGTTATACCATCAAGACTATATTCATAGCTTCCACTGCCCCCTGTGCCTTCTGCTGTTAAACTACCATCAGAAAGGCCTTCACAACTTACATCTTGGCTCATTGTGATATTACACATCGGAGCACTAGGTGTATTAACTGTTGCAGTACATTCACTAGTACATCCATTGATATCTCTCACTGTGACAGTATATGTGCCAGAACCAAGATTATTAAATGTACCTGCTGCCTGATATGCTGAACCATTAAGACTGTATTCATAGCCCGGAGTACCTTCAGCACCAGCGGCAGTTACAGTTCCGTCATCTACTCCACAATCTGTAGCATCAGTCGCTGATGCAGTACAAGTCAAAGCAGTTGGTTCTATAATATCGATATTACATGAACTCATGCATGCATTCGCATCTCTTATCGTGATTACATAATTGCCTGCAGCAAGATTATTAAAGACATTGCCAGTCTGGAATGTCATTCCATCTATGCTATATTCATACGGCATATTACCTCCTGTTCCAGAGATAATAATTATACCATCCATTCCTCCATTACAAGTTACATCCATTGATGTCAATGAACACATAACAGTAGGTGGACTAATTAACATCGCAGTGCAAGATGTCGTGCAGCCATTTGAATCCGTTATAGTAACAGTATAGCTACCTACTGGTAGTCCTATCACTGAAGCAGTTGTACTTGCTGCAGCGTCATCCCATGCATAAGTATATGGTCCCACTCCTCCAGCAGCTACAGCAGAAGCACTTCCGTCAGACCCTCCGTTACAAGTAACATCTGTCTTAGTTGTTGTACAGCTTAAAGTAGTTGGTTGATTAATAAAAGCAGTACATGTGCTTGTACACATTTGCTGTCCTGCATTAATAACAGTTATTGTATGGCTTCCTGCGGCTAAATCTGAAAAGATACCACTTGGCTGAAATACAACACCATCTATACTATACTCATAAGTGCCACTACCTCCAGATCCTTCAGCTGTCAAATTCCCGTCAGAAAGTCCGTTACAGCTTACATCTGTTGTATTTATTATCGAACAGCTAGGAGCACTTGGTGTATTAATTGTTCCATCACAAGTACTCGTGCAGCCATTGGCATCTTGTACAGTTACTGTATAAGTTCCTCCAGCTAAGCCAGAGAAAGTACCTGAAGTCTGATAAGCTCCTCCATTAAGAGAGTACTCTAGAACACCTGTACCTCCTACTCCAGTTACTGTCAAAGAACCATCATCCACACTGCAATCTGTAGCATCATTAGTTGTTACAGTACAGCTTACCGCTGGCGGCTCATTAACTACTATCGAACAATTACTGATACACATATTAGCATCTCTAATTGCTACAATGTAAGATCCAGCTACAAGACCATTGAAAGTACTACCTGCTTGGTATGCACCACCGTCTAAACTATACTCATAAGGCATTGCACCTCCAGCACCAGACACTGTAACAGTACCATCAGATCCTCCTGCACAACTCACATCAGTTGCAGTGAGCGAGCAGCTTACTGCTAGAGGAGAATTCACATCAGTCGTGCAAGTACTCGTACAACCATTACTATCCGTCACTGTAACTGTATAAGTTCCAGCAGCAAGATTCATTATAGTAGCTGTAGTCTGTGCAGCCGCATCATCCCATATATAAGTATATGGTGCCGTCCCATTTGCAGGAACAACTGTTGCTTCACCATCACTACCACCTTCGCAAGAAGTATCTTCAGAAGTGGCAGTACAAGTCAATAATACTGGCTCTGTTATAGTCACATTACATGTACTAATACACATAGGGTTACCTACATTTCTTACAGTTACAGAGTAACTACCAGCAACTAAATTTGAAAATACGCCACTAGATTGGAACACTGTACCATCTAGACTGTATTCAAAACTGCCATTGCCTCCAGAGCCTTCAGCGGTCAAGCTTCCGTCTGCCCCGCCATTACAAAGTACATCTGAAGAAGAAGTGATGCTGCACATAGGTGCAGCAGGTGTATTTATTGTTGCTGTACATTCTGTCGTACAGCCATTAGTGTCAGTTACTAAAACTGTATAAGTTCCAGCACCTAAGCCAGAAAAGTTATCAGCAGCTTGCGATGCACCTCCATTGAGTGCATAAGTATAAGGAGAGGTACCTCCTACTGGTGTAGTTGTAATCGTGCCATCATCTACAGCACAATCTGTAGCATCTGTTGCTACATTAGTACAAGTCAAGGCATCTGGTTCTGCTACTACTATCGTACATGACGTTTCGCACAGATTAGCATCTCTAGTCGTCACTACATATGATCCAGCAGCTAAGCTTGCAAAAGTAGGACTAGTCTGAAAAGCGCCTCCATCTAGGCTATACTCATAAGCTGAGGTACCACCGGCCGCAGCCGCAGTAACCGACCCATCAGATAGACCATTACAAGTCACATCCATTTTAGTCAAAGTACAAGATAAGGCTGTAGGACCGGCAATGGTTACATTACAAGCAGTAGTACAGCCATTGTCATCTGTAACTGTTACAGAGTACGATCCCTCCAGTAGCATTGTAGCTGTTGCCGTTGTCTGCACAGGCGTTGTTCCCCATGCATAAGAATAAGGCATTGTACCACCTGAAGCTGTTACTGTCGCAGAACCATCTGATCCGCCACTACAAGTTACATCATTACCAGCAACAGCACATCCTAGAACTGTAGGTTCTACAATAGTTATGTTACAAGTAGAAACACAAGCAGGAAGGCCTACATTTCTTACCGTAACGGTATAGCTTCCAGCTGCTAGATTTGAAAAACTTCCACTTGCCTGAAAAGCAGTTCCATCTAAACTATATTCATAGCTCCCTGATCCTCCTGTCCCTGTTACATCAAAAGAGCCGTCAGTACCGCCATTGCAACTTACATCTACATTATTAGATATCGTACACATAGGAGTACTAGGAGCATTAATGGTCGCACTGCATTCTACAGTACAGCCATTAGCATCCGTTGTCAGTATTGTATATGTACCGGCAGAAAGATTATTAAAAGTTCCTGAGGCCTGAGGAGTTCCTCCATTTATTTCATAGCTATAGCTTGCTGTACCTCCCGCAGCCGTAACTGTGATAGTCCCATCTTCTGCACCACAATCTGTCTCGTCCACACCACTTGCATTACAAGTTAATACTGCAGGCTCTGCCAGAGTTGCTGAATAGGCCGCTGTACATCCATTATCGTCTGTGACGACAACTTCATATGTTCCAACGGTCAACCCAGTTTGATCTTCACTAGTGCCGCTCAATCCACTACCACCTGTAGTTGTCCATGAGTAGGCATAAGCTCCTGTGCCTCCTGAAGCAGTTATATCAACTGCTCCATCCGCTGGGCCATTCGCAGCATTACAAGATAAATCTTGAACTACCGCTGTAAGAACTAGTGCACTTGGCTCAGTAACTACTCCACTACAGACCTGAGTACATCCTTCAGCATCAGTTACTGTAACAGTATAAGTTCCAGCAGCTAGATTTGGGTTACTGGCATTTGTAATACCATTACTCCATGAATACGAGTATGAACCTGTACCTCCCATAGCCGTAACTACTGCTGAGCCATCACTCAAACCAAAACAATTGGTATTGGTTGTCGTTACCGAACAAGTCAATGCCGGTGGGTCCGTCAAAGTAACACTACATGTGGATGTTCCTCCAGCAGCATCTGTAACTGTTACTGTATAGGTGCCCGCTCCGAGGCTTCCCGCAGTTGCAGTAGTCTGACCACTACTCCAAGCATAACTAAATGGTGCTACTCCATTAGCTGGTGTGACGGTGGCTGAGCCATTATTCATTCCATTGCATGTAGGATCTACTCCTGCTACACTACAAGTCATACAATTAAGCACGGTGACATTGACAGGGCAACATGAGTTACCTGGACAAGAGCTAGAGTCGTCAGCTTCATAATAGAAGCATTCTGACTGCCCTACTAATCCTGTACCGATCATGCTATTATTAACAACTAGATCGCAGCCAGTACCTACTTGAGTGCCAGTACTATTGTACCAGATTACTGAAGCAAGTCCCGTATCACATGATAGAGTCACAGTGTTAGTTCCATCAGAGCAAACGTCTGTCATAGGGACTGGACTGCAATTAGGGCTTGCGCAAGGTGTTTGTGCTAAAATTGTTCCTGCGAAGAAAATCCCACAAAATAGGGTCGATAAGAGTTTGAAGCTCGTATTCATTGATAAACCAATTAATATTATTAAGCCATCAGCAATAGCTGTGACAGTTAATCTTTGTCTATTAATTATCAGGTTGGTATACTGAATACTGTAAATGGAACATCTCTTAGGAAAGGACAGTCCTATCCTAAAGCACAAACATATTACATATTTTTATAATATGTCTGAATTATGTTGACGGTCTTTAACATCTCAGTAGTAAGTTGGACTTTAACACCTCCGAGAATTATTAAATCAAATATGTGTCTAGTGAATTGTCCCGAACCATTTCAATATCCTGAAAAGAACAGCTTAAACTCTATGCTGCTGGACAAGAAAAAAACACTTGATTAAAAAACTTAAAGAAACAATTGGGTATTAGGGAAATACAATACAAACATATTAAATAATTTCATAATATGTTAAGAAAAATGTATGTTTCCGTATAGTTGGAATCAATAGAAGTTTCGATACCGGTATTAAATAAGATATTCTTTCTATACTTCTGCTGGCTAAAATTCATTCACTAAGCTGGTTACAGACATAAAAAAAAGCCCTCCGAAGAGGGCTTTCTAATATTTATTTTTCTTTAGTCTAGTTAGACTTCATGAATCTTTCAGTGACTGTTACTCCATCTTTGAATTTGAGTTGCACTAGATACAAGCCGTCGATTAGGTCAGTAACATCTACCTCAAAACTTCTATTACTATTGATGTTCTGAGCGAGGACTTCTTTCCCATTTAGGTCGATGATACTAGCTGCTTCTATATAGCCTCCTGCTGCAAAAACAGTAATCTTGTCAGATGCAGGATTAGGTATAATGGTTACTTGCGAAGAGGCTGTCACTTCTGAGGTAGCAGAGAGCATATCACATTCATTTTCTAACATAGTCGCTACTCTATTATAGTCTCTATTAATAAATTCTGAACCAGCTGTTATACAGAGACTATCTAGAGTTATTTCAGAATAACGTATTCTTATGAACGGTTCGAAGTCTGTATTCCTTGGATAATTAGAGACAGTATGCAAAGCAAAGATGCCTTCATTATTGAAATTAAAAGTACTTGGCTCTGCTGTGTAGAATCGCTCTACCCCTGATATCTGTATACCAGAAGTCATGATCTGGTACGCTGAGATGTCTCTATCTGCTACCCATAGATCTAGATCAATATACTTTTCGCCTTGGTTAAATTCTGTTACTCTTAGCACAGCCATCTCATCTGTGAGGTCATTACCAGCAGGGAAAGTACAGTGCTCATGAAAAGGATTATCCGCTTGCTCGATATTTTCCTGAAGGCAATCATAGACGAGAGCAGCATCATAGATACTAAGTTCACCATCACCATTCATATCTCCACATGGGCCATTTAATTCTATCTTATTTTCTAACATATCCATGTAGATTGCTAGGTCTTCATCATCCAACTCACCAGTGTCATTAAAATCTCCAAAATGCGCTGTTCCACCACAATTTCCTTCGCAGTCAATTTCTGCATCACCGTTTGCAACTCCCTGACAATCAACATAATCTGGACATGTGTCATCTACTGTGACTATTAGTACTCCTGAGCTTCTATCGATAGTCACACAAGCTTGACCTACATTATTGTCATAAGTCTTCTCTGCCATATTTCGCGCATCAGCAATTTCAAAATGATTCACTCTTATGACTATACTATATTGTCCATCCTCGATATCCGTTATATCTATCCATTGGCAATCCAGCGCAGCCTCATAGATATCACTACAACCTCTGGTGATCCCCATATTAGCACAGATATACTTAGGTAAAGTACCAGGGGAATCACTACAATCCAGATCAAGTACACAGAATCCACTTTTAAATCCTACTGGTTCTGGCTCGCCTTCTCCTTGATATAATAAATACTCCGCATACCCTAAGTGGTGATAGTGTCCGTGACAATTCTCTTGACTAAATAGCCTAGGATCATTCTCTGGCCTACCCACTACATAATCGGCATCTCCGACGTTATCTATCTTAGTAGAAAACCTAATGACTTCTCTGGGACCTGGTCCTCTAAGACAGCCTTCTATGATCTCGCAGTTGTCATTACTAAATATCGTATCGACTACTATAGAATTCCTAAGCTCCTCTTCATCCAGAGCTAGATCAGGTGCACAATCTGCAGAATATTCACAACTACCAGGCATTAAAATCTGTGCAAAAGGGTCGAAGTTACAAGCTTCTGGATCATTACATCCACTTCTTACCGGTAATTTCTGCACTCTAACCTTAATGGAATCATTAGTACCATTGTCTTTCCATTCATGCAATGGTTTATGTCTAATATAATAAGTCACTCCTCCATCCATCGGCAGAAAGTTAAATCCTGCACCTGGAGGACAGCCTGGATCAGGCGCATCATTAGAAAAGCCTAAGGCGCCTTCTGCTCCATCCTGATGTACGGTTCTATCACAAGTATCATAGAACCATAATCGAGTATCTGCTGCTCCAGTACCCGTTACTGTACTCAAGCAAGTATTAATTCTGTAGTGCCCATCAGTCTCAGGCGTAAAGCTGAACCACCATTCTTTATCATCAGGAGCTGGGAAGAAACTTTTGGGAAGGTCCAAGACTACGGCTTGTTCGCAAGTTTCTCCACGGCCACAATTAAAGTATCGGTAGATCTTATCGGTAAATGCTTCCGTAGATACAACGAGAGCATTATCAAAAAATACTTCATAACCGCCTGGCATTGAAATACCATCGCCATTACCATCCCTTACGAGTAAAGTGTAGCATCTATCTTCTACCATTTCTTGAAAGACAACACATTCCTCATTGGGTACACAGCCCATGAGATCACCAGAAGCCACTACGCCTCTATTATCCTGTGTTTGTAATTCCCAGCTGATATCTTGAGGAAAATCATCTGGTGTAAACTTGATGATGATTTCTTTCTGTGCAGTAGCTATGACTGAAAGGCCTAGAAACAATAAAATAGAACAGCAATATCTGTAAGGTAGCATCTTGAATAGTTATAAATTAATAAACAATGAACAATAGTTCTTGTTCAAACTATTTCGCAATATATTATAAATATATATAATATGTAATCTACTGATAGTTAAACTAAAGTTGTCTCAGGATAGATAAAAAGAAAGGATGGCTGTAATATAGTTGCTTACGATGATTTCCTCAAGTACTATGAAGACATAAACACTTATGATTGCAAAATAATGAATAGGAATGAAAATACATCTTCGAGTTTGAAAATTCATCTTTTGAATATTATTGTAAACGATTATCCGTAATTATACGCATAGTTGACCACCATTGCCATCCTAGACGTTCTGATAATGCTCTGCTCACCCCATATTCCCATAAAGGGGCATCCTAGGTTAGGCTGAGGTTCTCCCTTCTGGGAGTTGGAGGTCAAGATAAGATTAAGGATACACAGAGATTATCATAATTGTGCAAAGGGCTAATTATAAGAAACTCTTTAGGTTTTTGTCCACCCTTAGTCTCCCGATAGTGGACACCTACATATTAGCTCGCTGGAAAGACACCAGACCAAAACACATAAAGTCTACTCTATGATGAAGTAACTCAAGTAGTGACCTTGATGGTTAATCAAGGTTTAGTTGACATCAAGACGATTTTCATAGATGGTAGAAAGTTAGAAGCCGTCAACTACGACATCTACCATGATTCAACGGAAATATATCAATACCAGATTCACCTCAAACAATACAAAGTCTTATAGAGAGGAGGCCCAGAAGTGGCAGGTCTTGAAATTGGCTATGGAAGCCAGGAGAAAAGGAGTATAAGGAATCATAAGGCATAGAAGCTTATATAAAGCAGAAAATAAAAAAAGAGGCCATCCCTTACGAGACAGCCTCTTCATATTTTTCATTTGAGAAAATGAAGCTTATTCAGCTTTAGAAACTTTCTCAAATATTACTTGCTTACCTACTTGCATTCTTAGTAAGTAAGTTCCAGCTGGTAATTCAGAGATATCCATTTTCATAGATGTCTTACCTGCTGTTACACTGTTATTATCGACTTTCTTGATTAACTGCCCGATAGCATCGTAGATACCACCATCAATCTGAGAGTCAAATTCCGTAGTCAAATCAATGTTGATCTGATTTGTTACTGGGTTAGGATAAACATCCATTAGGACTTTCTGGTTACTCAAGTTGTCCTGAGCAACTTTTACAGAAACTACATTAGAGAATACGTATGAACCATCTAGGTCAACCATCTTCAATCTGTAGTAGTACTGTCCAGTCTTCTTAAGATCTTTATCGTTGTAGAAATATTCAGTTTCAGAAGAAGTGTTTCCACTTGCTCTTTCAGTTCCGATTTCTTCAAACTCATCTGTATTATCGATTGATCTCTCTACAGAGAAGAAGTCTGAGTTTACTTCTCTTGCAGTAGTCCAATCTAGAATGTTCATATACTTGTCGCTATCATGAGCAACTTCAAGACCTAGCAAATCAATTGCAAGAACTGAAGACTGTCTCTTGACACCTGCATCTATCGTAAGATCTACAGTACCAGTTGTAACTGTAATTTCATGCGATCTACCAATCTGAGGATCTAAAATATCTAGGACAGCATCACTATCCGTCATATCATCACCACTAGCACTATCTTCAATAAATGTCATACCTGCTGGAGCCATGAACTCTACAAAATAAGTACCTGCTGGTACCTGCTGGAATAGGTATCTACCAAATGGATCAGTGTATCTAGTTGCAACTTTCTCTCCTGAGACAGCATTAAATAGATTCACTTCAAGATTCTCAAATGGTGTATCACCAGAATCAAATTCATTATCAGCAACTCCTGATGCATCAAACCAAACTTGATTACCTATTACGTTTCCTTCATAGAAACCTGCATCGAAGCTATCATTAACTTCTCCTGTAGCAAGTGTGAAAGTATCTGTAGTCCATACACCGTTGTTGTTAGTGATATCGCTATCTATACCATCTACTGTCTGATCCGCAAAAGTTGGGATATAATCGACATAAGTAGCTGGTAACTGAACAAACTTGATATAGAATGAACCTGCTCCTAAGTTATCGAAGCTGTACTGACCATTCGCATCTGTGAATGTATTAGCTATTACTTCATTCGTATTAGCGTCATACAATTGTACTTGTACATTTGGAATACCTGGCTCATTTGCATCTTGGATACCATCTGTATTTAAATCTTCAAATACATAGTTTCCTACATGACCGCAGTTATCTCCACCTTGTACAGTTGCACTTTCTACTGCAGTACATCCAGCAGCATCAGTTACAGTTACTGTGTAAGTTCCTGCAGTTACAGCAAATAAATCTTCAGTAGTCGCTCCATTACTCCATACATAGTTGTATGGTGCAATACCGTTAACAACTAAGATATCTACAACACCATTAGACTCACCGCACTCAGAACCTGTTACTGAGGTAGGCTTGAATATTAGGTCACAGTTTCCTGTGTTAGCACAACAATCATCAGAAGCTGTAATAGTTACAGAACTTTCATTGTTAGCCATTCCTATTGATGTTCCTTGGAAGAATACTTCTCCCATATCCATCGCTGTATTAGTAATAGTCTCATTGACAGTAAGTGTATACTTGAATAGGAATTCTTCATCAGAGACTCCATCTCCATCAGCATCTACAAAGTCAATAAATCCATTTCCGTTTACATCAGAAGCCTGAACAAACTCTGGGCTATTGATATCTAGATCTAGAGGCAGGTGACTATCAGCAACTGAAATGTTACCAATCTGTATACCTGGTGCTCCACCTAGTAATCTTATAGTCAAAGTAAATTCTACTTCGTCTCCATTTCCTGGACATACACAAGACTTATCAGCAGTCTTCTCTACATTGATATAAGCACCAATGTACATAGAAGTATCTTGAGCACTTACAGATGAACCACCTGGTCCAGTACCTGTAACTATTCCTACGTTCTCATAAAGACCTAAAGAAGCTGATCCAATATGCGTACATGTCTGAGTCTCCCCTGGTGCAAGACTAGGTACTGTGCAAATGAATCCTTCGACATCATCAGTAACTTGTACATCAGTCAGCGTTGTAGATCCAGTGTTAGTAACCTCATAAGTCCACTCAACATCAGGACTAGTTCCTGGTGCAACGATAATTACTGGCTCCATCTGAAGGTCAGTATTGATACCATTCGTCAACTTAGTCAAGCTTATACTTGAGCCTGCACAAGAAGGATCACTTTCCAGGACAATAGTTGCGATTGACTCACATCCATTAGCATCTGTAATAGTCGTACCATACGAACCAGCTGCTAGATTAATAGCAGTAGCTGTAGTCTGACCATCAGCCCATAAGTAAGAGTATGGTGCAGTTCCACCCTGAGCAACTAAAGTAGCTGACCCATTCGCACCGTTACACGGTAATGTTTCAGGGAAATAGAAACATAAGAAATCATCACATCCTCCTCCACAATCTGTAACCTCTAGATTAAGAACTGCATTGAATGCACATCCATTATCATCAGTCATAGCCAAAGTATATGTTCCTGTTGCTCCGTAGAACTGCCCGCCAAATGCGTACATTTCACCAGCACAGATAGAAGCATCTGTCACTACATCATCAAGTGTCTGCATGATCGTAAGGTTCAGTATTTGATCACCTGCACAAACTCCTGCACCAGCAACAACATACTGACCTTCTAAACTATACTCTTCTCCGTTCCATTCGTATGATGATCCAGCACAAATGTTTGCATTTGTAACTATATCATCTCCGTTAGTAGTTACAGATAACATTAATATCATCTGGAAAGGACAACCGTTAGCATCTATACTTTCGAAAGTGTAAACACCTTCCTCTAAGTATGTTTGTCCATTTGCTGACCATGCATATGATCCACCTTGGCAGATTTCAGCATTTGTAACTACATCCTGCGAAGAACTAGATACTGTAAGATTTAGAATCTGATTTGCTTCACAACCAATACCTGCGATAGTATAAGTACCAGCAGCAGAGTATGATAGGCCATTCCATACAAATGAAGTTCCTTGGCATATAGTTTCATTAGTTACTATATCAGCAGCTCTACCACTTACAGTTAAGTTCAATGTATTCACTCCTGGACATGCTCCACTTGTAGAAGCGGTATATGTACCAGCAGCTGTGTAAGACTGTCCACTCCATATGAATGACTCGCCTTCACATATCGTCTCGTTAGTTACTGTGCCTACGTCCGCTGGCGTTACTGCTAAGATTAATACCTCATCAGCAATACATCCACCATTCTCGATAGTGTACGTTCCTGCAGCTGATATCGTCTGTCCATCAAACTGTACTGACTCTCCTGAGCAGATAGTTTCATTTCTTACAACGTCCGCTGGCTTAGGCGTTACTGCTAAGATTAATACTTCATCAGCAGTACATCCATCATTCTCGATAGTGTACGTTCCTGCAGCTGATATTGTCTGTCCATCAA
>CAKZVK010000052.1 GCA_937921825.1 uncultured Saprospiraceae bacterium | reverse complement strand
TAGATTAGCATTACTCCTTCTAAAGTTCTACATTATGCCCAACTGAAATTAATGTATGCCATCAAAAGAAAAAGGAGCAGCTAAGCCGAATCTGCATAAGCGTAACAAGAATGCGGCACGATATGACTTAGAAGCCATGTGTAAGGCGAGTGGTGCCCTAAAGCCTTTTGTACGGCCTAACAAGTATGGAGCAGTGTCTATAGACTTTTCAGATCCGACAGCGATCCGAGCACTGAATACGGCCATACTGAAGTTCTATTATGGTATCGACTACTGGTCGTTTCCAGAAGAAAATCTCTGTCCTCCTATTCCTGGTCGAGCAGAGTATATTCATCATATGGCCGACCTGCTTGCGGAGAGTAACAAAGGTGAGGTGCCTACGGGTGAGGCAGTATCTTGTCTAGATGTAGGTACTGGTGCCAGTTGTATCTATCCTATCATAGCGGTGACTGAATATGAATGGAAAGCCATAGCCACTGAAACCAATCCAGAATCAATAAAGTCCGCTCAGAAAATTATCGATCATAATCCTTCTCTCAAGGGGAAGGTAAAATTACGTCTGCAAGAACATCCTGATTTTATCTACAAGAATGTATTGGGTCGCAGCGAAAGATTAGATCTCTCTATCTGTAATCCCCCTTTTCATTCTAGTGAGTCAGAAGCTAAAAAAGGAACAGCCAGAAAAGTAAAGAATCTCTCAGGACAGAAATCAGCCAACCCGAAGCTGAATTTCTCTGGTATACACCAAGAGCTCATTTACAAAGGTGGTGAGGTAGAGTTTATAAAACAGATGATCAAGGAAAGTAAAAGTTATGCCATTAACTGTCTGTGGTTTTCTACACTGGTCTCTAAGGAGGCCAATCTTAAGCATGTGTACAAGTTGCTGAAACCACAGGCCCCTAAGAATGTAGAGACTATAAATATCCGAACTGGTAATAAGGCCAGTCGTATCGTCGCCTGGTCCTTCTTTTCTTCCGAACAGCGAAAAAATTGGTTCAGCGAAAAAGCTAATCATGGAGCCTAAGAAGCTGTTTTTAATAGATGCTCTTGGGGCTTTGGTTTCAGCTTTTATGTTGGGAGTGGTTTTAGTGCATTTCGAGGCTTTCTTTGGTGTTCCTACTAGGGTATTGTATTTCCTTGCGGCTTTGCCTTGTGGTTTCGCCCTGCTGGATATGTTATTCTATAAAGCGTCGGCAGCGATGAATAGGAGAGGGCTTATTATAATAGGTGTAATTAATATAGCCTACTGTATCCTATCATTAGCTTTGGCTTATACCCACATAGCAAGCATTACTTCATGGGGCTGGATATATATAGTAGGAGAAGTCCTCATTGTTTTATTGATTGCCTTTTACGAGTTGAAGGTGGCAAGGACACTTGCCCTCTAACTCCCTGAAGGAAAAACCTCAGCCCTCGCCAAGGATGCCCCTCTAGGAGAATAAGGGTGAGCAGAACATTCTCAGAATTTCTAGATAAGATTAGGGATACACAGAATTCTGAATTAATATCTAGATAACTCGTCTAACTTTTACGATATTAAAGCAAAATGAATTTCTAAGTACTACTCAGTTTATTTAGACAATAACATGGAAGACTCAAATACTAGTGCTCTAAACCAAAACTGTGGAAACTGTGATTATGCTATTCCGCAAAGCGCCAGTTACTGCTCCAACTGTGGGCAAAAAAATACTGATGGCCGTATTAGTATAGGTAGTTTCTTTAGTGTTTTCTTTAGTACGGTTTTCAATCTAGAGTCTAAGTTTTTTCAGACGATGCGCCATGTCTTTGTTCCTGGGAAGTTGACTGTAGAATATTTTAAGGGCAGACACAAACGCTATTTTCATCCGGTCCGATTTTTTATCGTCACTGCCTTTTTGTTGATTGCTTCGATGGGTTTATTGATGACAGAGGATGCCTTTGCTTTTCATGTTCACAGCAGAGCACTAAAGCAAGTTCGAAGTGAGAATGTCATGAAGTACATTGAAAGTGCGGCGCAAAAAACGTTAGAAAAATTTCCTGATAATACCAGTTTGGAACCAGCCTTTGATAGCCTCTACCAAAACTTAGAAGGAAAATTCATGACGCTGAGTGACAGTGTAGACATGGATAACTTTGTCATGTCTGGCGCATTTGATAGACTTAATTTCAAAATATCCAATAGAGACTTCTTGGAACGTAGTGTTGACGAACTCCTGGAAAAATATGAAGTTGATGGCACTATCACTCGGTTAGTCTTCAAGCAAAAATTGAAACTATTTAAAGACGAGGATAATTTTGGACCTTTCGTTCTGGGGAATTTTTTGTGGGTCATCTTGTTGATGATGCCCTTTCTGGCGTTTATCTTGAAAGTACTTTATCTAAGGAATGACTATTACTATGTAGAGCATTTAGTTTTTTCATTTCATACACATGCCTTCGCATTTTTGCTGTTTGCCATAACAGGATTTATTATTCATCTAAGTGGGATACTCTGGGTAATACCGATAGGTCTATTCATAATGTTTATCTATTTGTATAATGCACTCTTAAGAGTATATGGACAAGGAAAGTTCAAGACCTTTCTCAAACAGTTGGTCGTGAATGGGGTTTATTTCTTCCTTTTTGTTTTCTCTTTAGCGTTTGGGTTGGTCTGTAGTTTGGCTTTGTTTTAGCTGTAATTACAGAATGAAAAAAAGGCCAGCTCATTAGGTATGAGCCAGCCTTTTTTATTTATAGGCTTTTATCGCGTCACTAAGAAGAATGAGTGATTGCCTCTAACATGATTTGCCAGAATTAAGCCATCAATTTTATATCGAAACGATCAAGGTTCATGACCTTAGTCCATGCTGCTATGAAGTCTTTTACAAATTTCTCCTTAGCATCATCACAAGCATACACCTCTGCGATGGCTCTCAAGATAGAATTAGAACCAAAGACTAGATCTGCTCTAGTACCCGTCCATTTCACAGCTCCACTTTTTGTAGAGTGCCCTTCGAAAGTTTCTTTGCTCTCATCCGTTGCCTTCCACCTTACATCCATGTCTAGAAGGTTTACAAAAAAGTCGTTACTCAGTACACCAACTTTATCAGTCAAGACACCATGCTGAGAATTGTCCGCATTGGCTCCTAGTACTCTCAGTCCTCCGATAAGGATAGTCATCTCAGGAGCAGTAAGTGTCAGAAGTTGTGCTCTGTCTACAAGTAAGCTCTCGGTAGATACAGAGTACTTAGCCTTTAGATAATTTCTGAATCCATCCGCTGCAGGTTCTAGTACTGCAAACGATTCTACATCTGTCTGCTCTTGTGTCGCATCTACTCTGCCTGGTGTAAATGGTACTCTAGTAGGGTAGCCACCATCAGCAGCAGCTTTTTCTACTGCAGCACAGCCACCAAGAACGATAAGGTCTGCGAGTGAAACATCAGTACCAGACTCTTTCTGAATCTTTTCATATACATCGAGTACTTTGCTTAATTGTGTAGGGTTGTTAACCTCCCAGAATTTCTGTGGGGCTAATCTTATACGTGCACCATTAGCACCACCTCTCATATCTGATCCTCTATAAGTAGAGGCAGAAGACCATGCCGTTGTAACCAGTTCTGATACAGACAGACCTGAATTCAAGATTTGCTCTTTTAGGGTAGTCACATCCGAGCCACTTAGTGTCGTCTCTGGTGCAGCAGGAAGTGGATCTTGCCAGATCATTTCTTCTTTAGGTACTTCTGGCCCTTGGTATCTTATTTTAGGACCCATATCTCTATGCGTTAGCTTGAACCATGCTCTTGCGAAAGCCTCTTCAAATTGATCAGGGTTTTCGTAGAATCTTCTAGAGATCTTTTCGTATGCAGGATCAAAACGTAAGGATAGATCAGTAGTCAGCATCGCAGGTTTTTGCATCTTGCTGCTATCATGTGCATAAGGCACATCTTCCTTGTCAGTTTTTGCCACCCATTGGTTGGCTCCAGCAGGACTCTTAGTCAGTTCCCACTCGTACTCAAATAAGTTCTTAAAGTATAAATGTGTCCATTCTGTAGGCTTCTGTGTCCATGTTACTTCTAGTCCACTCGTGATCGCATCACCGCCAAGACCAGAACCATGTGTGCTTTTCCATCCTAGACCTTGGAGTTCTATATCAGCAGCTTCTGGTTCTGCACCTACTAGCGCCGCATCTCCTGCTCCATGGGTCTTACCGAAAGTATGACCACCCGCTATAAGAGCCACTGTTTCTTCATCATTCATCGCCATACGTGCGAAAGTCTCTCTGATATCTCTAGCCGCTGCAAG
This sequence comes from uncultured Saprospiraceae bacterium, assembly GCA_937921825.1. Taxonomy (GTDB): domain Bacteria; phylum Bacteroidota; class Bacteroidia; order Chitinophagales; family Saprospiraceae; genus RFSX01. The sequence continues at coordinate 5,271 of CAKZVK010000052.1, read as the reverse complement.
TGGGTCTGGATTTCCTTCTGGGCCTTGAGGATTGACATAGATGAGTCCCATCTGCACTGCGGCAAGAGGATTTTCTAGGTCTCTATCTCCAGAGTAACGCTTGTCTCCAGCTTCCCACTCTGTCTCCGTACCCCAATACACATCTTCTTCTGGCTCCCAGATATCTGCACGACCACCGGCAAACCCGAAAGTCTTAAAGCCCATAGATTCTAAAGCGACATTACCAGTCAAAATCATGAGATCTGCCCATGAAATTTTGTTACCGTATTTCTGCTTTATAGGCCATAGTAGTCTTCTTGCTTTATCTAAATTGCCATTATCTGGCCAGCTATTAAGAGGTGCAAATCTTTGCTGACCTGTACCGCCACCACCTCTACCATCACCAGTTCTATAAGTACCTGCACTGTGCCACGCCATTCTGATGAAGAAAGGTCCATAGTGACCAAAGTCTGCCGGCCACCAATCCTGTGAGTCTGTCATCAGATCCGTCAAGTCTTTTTTCAACCCATCATAGTCTAAGCTATCGAAGGCTTTTCTGTAATCAAAATCCTCATCCATAGGATTTGTCTTACTAGAATGCTGCTTTAAGATGTTAAGCTTCAGTTGGTTAGGCCACCAATCTCTATTGGTTGTACCCCCTCCTGCAGAGTTGTCTGTTCTCAGGCTACCGTTGTGAAAAGGACATTTGCTGATGTCACCATTTGTATTATCCATAATTCTGTTATCATTTTTTGATTATAGCAAACTTAGCTGTAATTATGTATTTATAAAAACTATAAAAATTATATAACTATTGATATCATCAATATCTATAAGTCAGATAAAATATGTCTTAGAACTCGCTGAGACGGGCAGCTTTAGTAAGGCTGCTGAGCACTGTTTCGTGACTCAGAGTACCTTGAGTACTATGATCAGAAAGCTAGAGGATAAGATGGATCTTAAGCTCTTTGACCGTAGTAAAAAACCTATCAGAGTGACAGATGAAGGACAGGTGCTCATAGGACAGCTAAAGGTGATCTATAATGAATATGGCAAACTGGAAGAGCTACTGCAACAAACAAAAGAGGAGTTCTATGGTACCCTCAATATCGGTATCATTCCTACTGTCGCTCCCTTCTTACTACCCTTGTTCTTAGAAGGATTAATAGAGAAGTATCCTCAAGTCAATTTTGGGATCCATGAGATCACCACCAATGAGATTGTGGCAAGGATAAAAACTAGGACTTTAGATATCGGTATTCTGTCCTTGCCAGTATCAGAAAAGGACCTGGTACAGAAAGGGCTCTACCTAGAGGACTTTCTAATCTATGATGCCTCTAAGCAATCTGTGAGCAAAAAAACGTATCAGATAAATGACATAGACATCAATAGACTCTGGCTGCTAGAAGAAAGCCATTGCTTAACCAGTCAGATAGAAAAAATATGCCACCTGAAGAGGAAGAGCAGAATAAGTGGCAACTTGATCTACAACAGCGGTTCTATACTCTCGCTACTAGAGTTGGTGAATATGAATAAAGGCATCACCTTACTCCCACGATTAGCAACCTTGAAAAAGAACTTAATAGATAAGCGATTTATTCATGATATTCAGAAGCCCATACCAGTGAGAGAAATAGGATTGATTACACATGCTAATTTTGCCAAGAAGCGCTTATTGCACCTGCTCGAGGAAGAAATAGTACAGGCCATTAAACCCATACTTAATCCACCTAAGAAGGTGAAGATTATAAAGCCTTATTAGATAAAGTCAATGAGTATAGTCATGGAAGTTTCTTAAATTGGAGTGAGTTGAGTCCCATTTTTAACGATAAATGTATGCAATCTAAACAATTAGAATACAGTCTTGCTCGGAAGCTTATGCTTCCATTGTTTGGGTTAATAATAATTCTTACTCATTTTAGTATTTCTGGAAGAAGGAGGCTGCCTCTTTGGGATTACGAAGGTTTTTCATTTTTTGACTTAACCTTATATCTGGTAGGGATTACTTCTATTGTTTTTTGGTTCTATCAATTGTATAAGGATGATCGCATAGTCTTTGGGGAAAATGAATTTCGTTCTCGTAAGAAAAATGATGTTGTCCCGTATTCAGTGGTTAGTTATCTCGTGAGTTCTGGCCGTTTATATGAAATTCAAACCAAGAGAGGTAATTATTTCATAGCTAATGGAATGATATCAAATGCTCAAGAGATGGAGCGATTTATGACAAATGATTTGGGTTTTAAGTTGGTGCGGAAAAGTAAGATAGGTGTGGTACTCCTTTATTGCGGTTTCATTTTACTGTTTATGATATCTGTTTTTATCGATAGTAAATTCGCGCTAAGTCAAAGACGATCAAACCATCTCCCACTGAAACGAATCGAAACAGCTCAGATAGAAGGGACCTTAGTATTGCATGCTTCTGTTGTACTTGAAGAGCAGGAAGATGGTTCTACAAAAAGAACTTATGTGTTTCTTCATGGAGGCCTAAAGGAGTATCCAGGAATTTTATTTGATTACCATAGCTCGGGATTGGGCGATGAGATTATGGATGTAGAAGCACTAGCTGCTAAGAAAAAAAATTGATGAGTTGAAGCCTAGCCCAGGATCTTTTTCTAATCGAATTCCTTTTAGGTTGCCTGAAGGAACAAAAGTGAAAATTAGGGTTCGCCCTAGTGACCTTAAGTTGGCACAGAGCTATTTGGTTGAAAATAAGAATGGGACTCAGAGTGACTCTACTTATCATCATAGTCAATTTGTGAAGTTTTACGAACTTGCTGTAGGTGATGAGATTATAGCCCGAAAAAATGGACTCGAGCTTTAAATTCATTATTAGAGAGTATGACAGACTAACCATTTTAGCCAGCTGTGACTTTTATAAGTTAAAGGCCTTTCCCTTTTAGATACACCTGATCTATCAAGTTACTCCCAAAGGCATAAGGTAGCATGCCATAAGAGGGAATCGGTTTAGTAATAATGAGGTTCGCTAATTTTCCTTTAGTGATAGTACCGACTTCTTTTTCCAAGCCCATTGCATAGGCACCATTTATGGTCGCAGCATTGATGGCCTCTTCTGGTGTCATTTTCATTTTGATGCAGGCGGTGGATACTACAAAGTTCATATTGCCAGAAGGGGTAGAGCCAGGGTTGTAATCTGTGGCCAGTGCTAGAGGTAATCCATTATCTATCATCTGTCGGGCAGGTGTATAGGGTATGCCTAGAAAATAGGAACAAGTTGGCAGCGCTACGGGCATGGTTTTTTGGCCTTTGAGATCCTGGAGGTCTTGGTCGGTTATTACTTCTAGATGATCTACAGAAAGAGCCTTGTATTTTACTCCCATACCTACACCTCCTATCGCATTGAATTGATTGACATGAATCTTAGGGGTCAATCCGTATTTAGTACCTGCCTTGAGGATGAGCTCTGTATCAGCTAGATCAAAATATCCCTGCTCACAAAAGATGTCAATATACTCAGCCAGTTGTTCTTCAGCGATTACGGGTAGCACTTCTTCGATGAGCATATCCAAGTAACCTTGCTTGTTGTCTTTGTATTCTGCTGGTACTGCATGTGCGCCTAAGAAAGTGGCCTTTATAGGGAGGTCGTAATTTTCTTTGAGACGCTTGATGACTCGGAGCATTTTTAGTTCGGCGTCCTTAGTTAGTCCATAGCCGGTTTTTATTTCTACTGCTCCAGTCCCTAACTTTATGACTTCCTCTAGACGGACTTTGCTTTGGTTGTAAAGTTCGTCTTCAGAAGTGGCTTGTAGTTTCTTTGCAGAATTGAGGATGCCTCCGCCTTTTTCTGCTATCTCTTGGTAGCTGAGTCCTTTGATTCTATCGACAAATTCTGATTCCCGATTACCAGCGAATACAATATGCGTATGAGAGTCACACCAACTAGGTAATACCATCTGGCCTGTCAGGTCGATGGTCCGCACCTCACTAAGCTGCGGTAACTCAACCATAGGTCCATAGTCCACAATCTTATCGCCATCTATCAGTAGGTACGCCTCTGAGATAGAGGGTAGTTCTGACATTTCTTTGCCTGAGACAAAGGCTGGTGGATTATCTCTCGTCTGTAAGAGCTCCTTTATATTGATGAATAAGGTTTGCATATTTTCTTTTATCAACTATGATTTTTAAGTGCAGTCTCTATGAGTTGGTCTTCTACAAGATTAGGTAACGTAACGACGAGTTCAGGGCTTCGTTTCATTTCTCTCTTAAGTGCAAAGAGTGCTTCTTTATTTCTAGCCCAGGCTCTTCTAGCGATACCGTTATTGACATCATAGAATAGCATTTTCTTTAGATTGGCGCTGGCCTCTGCTGAACCATCTAGCAGCATTCCAAAGCCGCCATTCATCACTTCTCCCCAGCCGACACCACCACCATTGTGGATAGAAACCCAAGTCGCTCCACGGAAGCTATCTCCGATGACATTATGGATAGCCATATCTGCAGTGTACTTACTACCGTCATAAATGTTGGACGTTTCTCGATATGGTGAATCCGTACCACTTACATCATGATGATCTCTGCCTAGTATCACAGCACCTATTTTTCCAGCTGCAATGGCTTGATTAAATGCCTCCGCAATTTTCATTCTTCCTTCTGCATCTGCATAGAGAATTCGGGCTTGTGATCCGACGACCAGTTTGTTTTGTTTAGCATTTTTTATCCACGTGATATTATCTTGCATTTGTTGCTGAATCTCCGCTGGCGATACCGCTCGGATCTCTTCTAGTACTTCCATAGCTATCTGATCTGTCATATCTAGATCTTCAGATTTTCCTGAAGCACAGACCCATCTGAAGGGCCCGAAACCATAATCAAAACACATCGGCCCTAGAATGTCTTGGACATAAGAAGGATACTTGAAGTCTATGCCATTATCAGCCATCACTTCTGCACCTGCTCTAGAACTCTCTAACAGAAAGGCATTGCCATAATCGAAGAAGTAAGTCCCTTGCGCAGTATGCTTATTCACTATGGCCGCATGACGTCTTAAGGTGTCTTGTACTTCAGATTTAAATCTTTCTGGTTCTGAAGTAAGCATCTCATTAGCTTCCTCAAAAGAATAACCAATGGGATAGTACCCACCTGACCAAGGGTTATGTAGAGAAGTCTGATCAGAGCCGACGTGTACAAAGATGTCGTGCTGAGCAAATTCTTCCCAGACTTCTACGATGTTGCCGATATAGGCAATAGAGACTACTTGAGCTTCTGACTGTGCTTTTTTTACAGTAGTAATTAGGTCTTTAGGATTGTCTATCAGAATATCTACCCAGCCTTGCT
>CAKZVK010000051.1 GCA_937921825.1 uncultured Saprospiraceae bacterium | reverse complement strand
CCAGGTGTTATCTATAGACAGCCAGTAACTGAACCGTTACAGACGGGTATCAAAGCGATAGATGCGATGATTCCTATCGGTAGAGGACAGAGAGAGCTTATCATTGGTGATAGACAGACTGGTAAGACGGCTATCGCTATTGATACTATATTGAATCAAAAAGAGTTTTACGATAGAGGAGAGCCTGTATACTGTATATATGTTGCTTCAGGTCAGAAGTCTTCTACAGTAGCACAAGTGGCTAAGGTACTAGAAGAGAATGGCGCGATGGCTTATACGACAGTCGTATCTGCTTCTGCAGCTGATCCTGCACCGCTTCAGTTCTATGCACCCTTTGCCGGAGCATGTATCGGTGAGTACTTCAGAGATACGGGAAGACCAGCTTTGATTATCTATGATGATTTATCTAAGCAAGCTGTAGCTTATAGAGAGGTATCTCTGCTACTTAGAAGACCACCAGGGAGAGAGGCTTATCCAGGAGATGTTTTCTATTTGCACTCAAGATTACTGGAGAGAGCCGCTAAGGTTATCGACAATGATGAGATCGCCAATCAGATGAATGATCTACCAGAGTCTCTAAAGGCAGCAGGTAAAGTAAAAGGTGGCGGATCATTGACAGCCTTGCCTATTATCGAAACGCAAGCAGGAGATGTATCAGCCTATATCCCTACTAACGTTATATCTATTACTGACGGACAGATATTCCTAGAGTCAAACCTCTTTAATGCAGGTATCAGACCAGCGATTAACGTGGGTATATCTGTATCTAGGGTAGGGGGATCTGCACAGATCAAGTCTATGAAAAAAGTATCTGGTACGCTTAAGTTGGATCAGGCACAATATAGAGAACTAGAAGCTTTCTCTAAGTTCGGTTCTGATCTAGATGCAGCGACGATGTCTGTACTAGATAAGGGTAAGAGAAACGTGGAAGTTCTTAAGCAAGGACAGTACTCACCACTATCAGTAGAGAAGCAAGTAGCGATTATCTATCTAGGTACTAATGGTTTACTCCAAGATGTACCTGTAGATAAGGTTAGAGAATTTGAAGATGCATTCTTAGCACAGATAGAGAATAGCCATCCAGAAGTGCTGGATACCTTCAAGGCAGGAAAGTTAGAGCAGTCTGCTCTAGACACTGTCAAGAAAGTAGCTGCTGATCTTGCTAAACAATACGCTAAATAATAAAACATCTTTAGATGTCAGGTAAGTTAAAAGAAACCAGAGAGCGGATAACTTCAGTAAAATCTACTCAGCAAATCACAAAAGCCATGAAAATGGTTTCTGCGGCAAAGTTGAGAAAAGCCCAACAGGCGATTACTGATCTACGTCCTTATGCTCAGCGTCTAAATAGGATGATGGTTAATATCCTAAGCAACGTAGAAGGAGAAGCAGGGTCTTCATTTTCTACAGAGAGAGAAGTCTCTAAGATGGCTGTAGTTGTTGTGACGTCTAATAGAGGTCTAGCAGGTGCTTTCAATACGAATGTAGGAAAGCGAACTATACAACTATTACAAGATTATAAAGCAGAACAAGCAGCCGGTAAAATAGATCTTCTATTTATCGGAAAGAAAGGATATGACTTCCTGAAAAGCAGAACAGCAGGCTGTAACTATATCATGGATCATGTAGATGTAATGTCTGACCTGAGCTATGAAAATGTCTCTACAGTCTCTACTAAGCTGATGGATTCCTTCAGTCTAGGAGAGTACGATAAGGTGTATGTGGTCTATAGCCAGTTTAGAAATGCAGCGGTCCAAGATCCTAAGGCAGCACAGTTTCTTCCAGTTCCAAAAATGGAAGGCACTAAAGAGCCAGGTGATTCAGATCATAAAGCAGACTACCTTTTCGAGCCATCTAAGAATGAGTTATTGGAACAATTGATACCTAGTATCTTACAGACGTCTTTCCACAGTTATGTTCTAGATATCAATGCCGGAGAGCAGGGTGCAAGAATGACAGCGATGGATAAGGCCACAGAAAATGCCAATGAGCTTCTTAAAGAACTGAAGATCACTTATAACAAAGCAAGACAAGAATCTATTACCAATGAGATCTTGGAGATCGTTGGTGGAGCAGCTGCTCTAGAAGATAGCTAGTCGTAGAATATAAAGAGAATGGAATAGCTCTGACCTTCTGGTCAGGGCTTTTTTTATGGCCCGTTCACCCGCTCGGCGTAGTTTGAGTTTGCCGCACAGCTCTTAGCAAAGCCAACTACGTCGTTTCAATAAGTCAAGATTCTGTCTTGAACATTATAGGAGGGAAGCCCCAAATTATCTCTCTATACCCTAATCACCATACAGTATTCAAGCCAAATGTAAATCTCTTTACATTTAAAAGGGCACATCTGACCTAGTATTGGAATAGTTTTAGAACTCTAAAATAGAGCACCCTAGCTTTCAACAACTTCAAACAAATCAATCATGAAAACTTGGGTAACCTTCATTTGTCTTGTACTATCTCTTTCTGCACAAGCACAGCTGTATCTGAATGCAGCCGTAGTAGACCTTTCTTGTAATGCTAACAGTGGCGCCCCTGACGGTTCCATAGATATAATCGTGGAAGGTGGAGTACAGCCTTACAATTACAGCTGGTCTAATGGTAGTACAGCAGAAGATATTTCCAGCCTATCTGCTGGAACTTATGAAGTAGTTGTCACGGATAGCAATGGTGATACAGCTATGGCAAGCTTCTCCTTAGCTGAACCTGCACCAATGGATATAGCTGAAGTTATTGATGACCCAGATTGCAACGTCTTAAGTGGTGTTTTGGATGGTGGAATAGATATCACAGCTTCTGGGGGTACTGCTCCATATTCTTATAATTGGTCAGGAACTAATGTGAATATTATTGTTGAAGACCAATATGGATTAGGCTCTGGAACATATAGTATCACTATTACAGATGCTAATGGTTGTGAAGTATCAGCGAGTTATACTTTGAAAGAGCCTCCTGCAGTAGAGGTGAGTGGTGTGACTAATGAATTAGATTGTAATGCAGATAATGGACCTGCTAATGGTCAGATAGATCTAACAGTTACAGGAGGACAGGGTGCATCTGAAGGAGATTATACTTATGAATGGACAACTCCGGATGGATCTGGTGTTTACCAAACTGATTCAGATCAATACATTCTTAGTGCAGGCAGTTATACTGTTTATGTCACTGATGCTAATGGCTGCACTGGCAAAGAAAGTTTCGTTGTCAATCAGCCAAATATTATTGAGATAGAATCCGAGATAGATCTACCTCTATGTGGTACCGCAAATGGCAGAATAACTCTAGAAGTATCCGGAGGCATTGGGAATTATAGTTATGATTGGACAACAACAAATGGCAACATAACTAGTCCAGGAGCAGCTAGACAGTATGATTTATCTCCAGGCACATATTCTGTAACAGTTACAGATGACAATGGCTGTACGGCAGATGAATCATTTGATATCATTTATGCTAATGGTACAGAGGTTGAATTAAAATTAAATATTGCTTCCCTTTGTAGAGATAGTGAACCAATGTTGCTCAGTGGAGGACTACCCCTAGGTGGTGTCTATTCAGGTCCTGGGGTTGTCGGTGGAGAGTTCTTTCCCAATTCTGCAGGTATAGGTGCTCATACCATAACCTATTCATATACAGACGCCGACGGCTGCATAAATCAGGCCTTTGATATTGTAAAAGTGAACTCAGAGCCATTTGATGATATAACTGATATAACTGTCTGCGAAGAAGAATTGCCTTATACCTGGCGAGCTTTTGAGCTGACGGAATCAGGCAGCTATAATGTGGAATTAAGTCAGAATGGTTGCAACTATAATAGTATCCTCAATCTGACTATTGTAAATAAAACGCCTGACGAAATAACAACACTAGTAATTTCGGAACAGGATTTACCATTCACTTGGAAGGGACAGCAATTGTCTGTATCCGGTACTTATTTCAATCCAGTAACAGATAGTAATGGCTGCTCTTATGATCAGATCTTGGAACTGACAATAAGTAGTTATGTAGCACATGTGCAATTTTATTACGACGAAAATCAAAATGGTCAGAAAGAGGCAGCAGAAAAGTACTTCTCAGCAGGAGCTATTAAAGTCAATCAAGAAAAGTATTATTCAAACTTTAGATCAGAAGGCATTTACTTGGCATTGGATCAAGGTGAACTTAGTATTGAATATGATGAAACTCTGAACCCAGACTGGTTTACGACTTCTCAGAAGGCATTCGAATTTGTTGTCGAAGGTGATAGCTTTCAAACAGCCGTAGAATTTGGTCTGTCTCCTTATATAACAGATTCAGAATTGAATTCCCACTTGGATAATAATCGCTTTAGGTGTGGAGAGGAAGTAGACTTTGTTTTGAGTGCAATCAATAATGGGACGGCAATAGAAACAGGGGCTGTATATCTGGAACTTGATTATAGAATAGAAGATTATAGTTTTACTATTCCACCTACATTCGAAGGGAATAGTATTGTCGGCTGGGAGGTTGATAATTTGTATCCGTCAGAAAAATTGGAAATAGCTTTCGTCGTAAAAGCACCTCTTATTATGGATCCCAGTCAAGTAGGGGAGCTGTATAGATTTAGACATGGTCTCCATGCTGACCTTAGTGATGCTGGCGACCATGAAGTAGAACTACG
>CAKZVK010000050.1 GCA_937921825.1 uncultured Saprospiraceae bacterium | reverse complement strand
GAATTCATTAACTTTAGCATTAGTTATGAACAAAGTGACCCTCCTATTATTCCTTAGCTATATTCTTGTCTTATCGCCTAGCTATTGTCAAGACAAGCGCGATTATTATTGGCCTTTTGGTAGCGATCAGGATCTTAGTATTCCAGATACACAAGCCAGTGAGTTTGATTTTAATGATCGGCCTTTTGCACCTTCATTCAGAGAGGCAGGTCTAGAGTTCGATCAGAATAATGCTTCTATTTGTGATAAAGAAGGCAATTTATTATTCTATACAAATGGCTGTGCCGTAGCAAATCGAAATCACGAAGTCATGATGAACGGAGACAGCATCAATGCTGGTTATTATTTTGATAGTTGGTGGCTGGGTGATTGTGGTAACGGTTATCCAGGCAGGCAAGATATAACTATACTTCCTGATCCTGCTTATATTGAAGGATATTATCTGATACACAAGCCTAGATTCCGTGATATAATGACTGGAGATAATTCGATGAGGAATATTAGCTATAGCTACATAGATATGAATTTAGATTCTGGCTTAGGAGTTGTGACGGAAAAAAATGTCCATTTTTATGATGGAGAATTGCACTGGTCCTATCTTACGAGCATAGCACATGCTAATGGAGAAGATTATTGGATCATTAACCCTTCTATAAAAGAGAATGGATACCTGACTTTCATGCTTTCTGAATCAGGTATCGAATTGAAAGAGATTCAGCAAGTCGGGCCAGACTTGAGGCCAAGATATACAGGCGCTTCTGGAGATGCAAAATTTTCACCAGATGGCACCAAGTATAGTTTATTCAATCATTATGATGGTTTACTCTTATTCGATTTTGATCGGAATACGGGAGCATTATCGAATTTGAGACAGATTCCTTTTAGTATGCCAGAATTTGCAACTTTCGGCACGTGCGAGTGGAGCCCTAATTCTAATTTTCTTTACATAGCTATCCAAGATAGTTTATGGCAAGTAGATGTAGAAGAAGAGAATCTTAATGATGGACGTGTCTTTATAGCTGCCTATAATGGTGTCAATGATCCACTGAATACTTCGTTTTGGTTCAGTGCTTTAGGTCCAGATTGTCGCATCTATATCCGTCCTGGCAATGGTAGTCGTTCCTTTCATGTCATCCATAAGCCTGATGAAAGAGGTACAGCCTGCGACTTTGTACAGCAAGGGATCAAGATGCCACGTATTAGTGCTACAGGTTCGTTCCCTAATTTTCCCCGCTTCCGAGTAGACGAAGAAGAAAAGTGTGACCCTAGTATCACTAGCATAGCTGGAGAGGCTGTCTGGTGGCGCAGAGACCTTAATGTCTATCCCAGTCCTGCATCAGAGTATATAACTGTAGAGCTACCAGAGCAGAAAAGCGGAACTGTTTATATCCTAGATATGGAAGGGCAGATAGTCTATCACGAAAAAGAGATCGCCAGCACTAAGAGACTAGATGTTTCTTTTTTATCGGCAGGGGTTTATTCTGTAGAGTTTGTGCCAGAGCAAAATAAGGATAGAGTAGTGCATACTAGGAGGGTAGTGGTAGTGGAGTAGAGCACTTACGTACTTACTCCTAAAAAAACAACTGTTCCTTCTTTCATGATTCAGACTTTCTGATTCAAGCATATTTGATCGAGGTTAAACGTTATAAACCTCGACCATCGTGGGTAGATTCACCAGCGCTACCCCTGAAGGGGAAATCTTCTCGCATCGAATTATAATTATTTGTTGTCCTAAAATTGAAATGAGAGTTTGGCGGCGGCGGTACTCCCTTTAGGGAGTTAGAGGGTAGTCGGGCTTCTACTACCCCTAGCCCCTGAAGGGGAAACCTTCCCGCATCGAATTATAATTATTTGTTGTCCTAAAATTGAATTGAGAGTTTAGTGGCGGTACTCCCTTTAGGGAGTTAGAGGGTAGCAGAGCCTACGCCGAGCAGACAGAGGGCAGCAGAGCATAAGCCTGATTACTTGTCCACTACAGCTACCTCTCTTTCTAAGAGAGGTCAAAATCTTTGGAAAAGACTTTGGGTGAGTTGACAAGACGTAGGCACAGCCGTTGCCAGCCACGACCATCGTGGGGTAGTGATATTCAGTTAAATACTATTATTAAAAGAACAACTGTTCCTTCCTTCATGATTCAGACTTTCTGTTCAATCATATAGCATCGATGCTACAAGCATCGACGAGCAACAGAAATAACTAACTAATTCTAGCCATTAATAAGTTCGTCCAGATCTGGACAAGCTAGGTAGCCTGACTCTATTTTGATAAAAGTATTCTGGAATTTTTCTTCTAACCAATTAGAGAAGTATTCATTCTTCTTACTCTCCTTAGCATAGAGTTGAATCTTAGCATAGTCTTCTTCTAGGCTCGCCTTATGAGGCTTAGACTTAGAGATGAGCTTGATGATTCTATAGTAGGTCTCTCCAGTAGGGAAAGGATATTCTAGAGGACTAGTCATCTCACCTACTTCTGTATCTTCTGTCGCAAAGTATATTTCTGATGGGAGCTCAGAGGTCTGAAATAAAGTCTTCCCAGTATTAGGATTCTGGAGGAAACCATTGTTGTTGTAGCTTGGTACTTTTTCGTAGCCATGCTTTTTGATGGCTTCAGAAAAAGTAATTTCTTCTCTTTCTATTTGAGCCTTTAAGGTATCTAGTTTCGACTTTGCTAGATCTAAATCAGCAGAAGTGATTTCTGATTTGATTAAGATATGTCTGATGTTTATTTTGTTTCCTCTTCTATCGAGTAGTTGTAGTATGTGGAAACCAAACTCCGTTTCTATCGGTTCAGAAACTTCTCCTTTTTCTAAGCTGTAAGCTGTCGCCTCGAATTCTGGTACAAAAGTGCCTCTCTCTGCATAGCCCAGATTTCCACCTTGAGCTCCTGATCCAGGATCATCAGAAAACTTTCGAGCCAGCTCTTCGAATTCTGCTTCTTTGTTGATGATTTGATTTCTGAGTTTTACAATTTTTGAAAGTGAAGCCGCTCTCTCTACATCATTGACTTCCGGTTTTACAACGAGCTCTTTGAGTTCTACTTCAGCATTAAGGTAGGGGATACTATCTACGGGGATAGAGTTGTAGAATTTCTTGACTTCCTTAGGGGTGATAGAGACTTCATTAAGAATCTTCATCTGCATACGTTCTGCCAGCATCTGCTGTTGGAGATCTTCTCTGAGGTTTTCTCTCATTTCTTTGACGGGCATACCGTAGTACTCTTCAAAGAACTCTTCATCTCCATTCATCTGTCGGAGCACTTGGTCTATTCTGTAATCGAGATTGCTTTCTATTTCCTCATCGAGGACTTCTATACTGTCCAGCTTAGCATGGTGTACGATTAGTTTCTGGCCTATAAGACTTTGCATGACCTGACACTTTACTGCGGGATCGGCATAGCCTGCTTGCTCAGAGGCATAACTGTATTGGCTTTCTACATCAGAAAGCAAAATAGTCTCAGTGCCTACCTTTGCTATGACTTTATCTATGAGCATGCGCTCTTGTGCCATAGCAGAGCTCATCGTAACTAGTAGTGCGAAGATTAGACTCTTTCTCATGAGTAAGTGTAACTTATTGGCCATAGTGTATTATAATGTCTTTGCTCTGTATATTATTTTGATACAGTTCCTTTTTAAAATTATTTAAATATTCAGAAGACTTTTCATTGAGTATTCTTTGGCGAATTTTCGGCATGATGTAAGACTTTGGGGGTTCTTCACCAGCTTTCATTCTGTCTAGAATTTTTATCAGAAAACGAAAACCTCTATCATTTTCAGAATAAGATTCTTGCTTACTAAAGTTAATCTTATCGTACAGTGCAGTAGGCATTAGTTGCTTCAGCTCTGAAGTCGGATACCACTTTTCTATATCTAGGTAACCGAAACCATCGGTAGACTTTAGGAAGTTTTTTAGCGCGGGTAAGTTCTCTGTCTTCCACAAAGTTTTAAGATTTTCATCATCGTATTTCTCTGGTACTTTTACCAGCAGTACTTGCACAAGATCTTCCTGTAATTTGTATTCTTCTTTGTTCCTTACATAGAAAGTATCTAAGTCTGCTTGTGATATAGAATCTTTTCCTCTCTCTGCAAAAATATTTTTCTCGTACTCTAGGATATAAAGCGCTTTGCGATAGTTTTCTACGAGGCTTTCTAATTCAGTTGTGGCTTTCACATTCTGCTTAGCCTTGTCATAGAGTATCTCATCCATGAGCCACTTATCTATGTATTTATTGATTAACTTCTGCGAATCCTGACTTGACATCGATTCATTAATCAATGCCTCTACCTCAGGCTGGTACAATTTGCTCTTATACGCCGTGGCTAGTACTTCTCCTCTCTCTACTGATTGTGGCTCACACGACATTATGCTCACAAGAGCGATAGTAGATATTATGAGCCTAGACCACATCCTTACTTGACCAAAGACTTAAGTACTGCTTTGTCCACAGTAATAGGGTATTCTTTCTTCAGCTTAGCCACCCATTCTTTTTCTAGATAATCTTGGTAATCTGCAATGACATAGCCTCTTGCCTCTGCAAGGGTCTTTATTCCAGATTTTACTAATTCATCGTATACATAGAAATTACCTGCAGTAGCAATGCCTTTTATGTCAGATACATGTCCAGGTTTTTTGCCTTGCATGGTCTTACCTATTTCATGATCAAAGTCTACTAGTTCTTCAGAGGTCTCTATAGTGAGCTCACTTTTAGAGCCGTACTTTTTAGTGAACTTATCATAGCCTTTTTTCTGAGCATATTTATGCGCATCTTTTAGCAGATCAGCATCTCTACTCTGGGCATTGACCTTAGTCATACGTACTCTGTCTGGCCAGAGATATTTTTGCTTATTGAGTTCATAGAACTTTTGTAATCCTATAGTGTCCTTAGAGGCTTTATCCCAGACTTCGTTTTTTGTAATTTCAAAAAGAAGAATTCCTTCTCTGTACTCTCTCATCAGGGCTTTGAAATCAGCATACTTGGTTTCTAGATTTGCTTCCTCATAGTTCATGACGGTTTCTTTGACGTATTGGTCGTATAGTTTATCCGTCGCCTCTTCCATAGGAGTGGCCTTAGAGAACTTTAATCTTTCTCTCACATTTGACTTTAGAAAGGCTCCAAAGTCATTGAGGTCATATTTCTTGTCTGCAAGGGAAAAGAGAGTTCTCTCATCAAACTCCACTGGCTCCCACTTATAGCTGTAGAATCCCACATCCAATGATTCGAGAAATAATTTAAGGAGCTTTCTATTCTCTGAGAAGCCTGCTTCTTTCTTGACGTCATCGAGAAGTTTTTCTTCTGCGATTTTGAATCTATTGTTATTATTGATTCTTGACTCTATTCTTTTTTTAGCTCTGATTTCGTCAGAGTAGTCTCTCTTAGAGATTCTTTTGATAATGTGGTAGCCTACTTTCGTTTCTATGGGTCTAGTATAAGAGCCATCCTTAGGTAGAGCGAAGGCTGCATTTTCAAAAGTCAATTCGTATTGATTCACACCGAAGAATCCGAGATACCCCCCTTTCTCTCTGTTCTTAGTATCATCAGAGTACTTGCTTGCTAGAGACTCGAATGATCTGCCATCTTGCAACATCTGGAATACAGAATCGATTCTTGCTTTAGCACCTTGTACAGGAGTACCTTTCTTTGCTTTACGTACTAGAATATGTGCTATTTCCATTTCTCCTCTTGCAGGTCTGATCTGAGAAACATGGACTATGTGGAAACCCATCTTAGATCTGAATGGCTCTGAAAAACCACCAACAGAAGTCGTATACATTGCATTTTCAAATTCGTAAAAACCATCAGGTAGCGGTGATGTATAGAATCCTAAGTATCCTTTGTTTTTTGCAGAGGCCTTGTCTTCTGATAGGGTTGCTGCCATCTCACCGAATCCAGCACCATTGTTCTTTTTCAGGGTACGGTGGATATCATTGATTTTTGCTTCTGCTTCTTTTAGGGCTTCAGCGCCTCCTTTTTTAGGGGCAGCTATGAAGATGTGACTGACTTCTCTATCCTCAGTAAATCTATCTACGACTTCATCTACTAGTCTTTCTGAGATTTCTTTGTCCTTGAGATAAGTAGCGGCCAGTTGTTTTCTGTATCCTGCGAGTTCTTTCTGTAAGGTCTTAATGGTATCCAGACCTTGCATTCTTGCTCTATGCACTTTGAGTTTAAATTTCTTGTAGAGTTCTAAATACTCATCAAGACTCTGCTGAGAGTAATCGGCTCTTTCAGAGTTATTCTTTTCGTAGATGTACTTAAATTCTGATACTCTTACTTCCTCATTTTCTAGGCTGAATAAGACAGGATCATTGTCTTGACCTAGGATGAAACTAAAAGGTAGAATACAAAGTATAAAAGTGATAATTCTCATGTTGCTGTTTAGATAAATAAAACCAAGGAAACGATGTCCTAAAATATCCTGCAAAAATAACAATTACGGGCTTGCTTAGCTTATTGTCTAGCGTCGGTCGGCTTTTTAAGAAATATTTAAGCTGAAAATGCTAATTAATCGTAGATATAGGCCCTTTTGACCCGAGGAGCGATACGGCTGATAATTTCATAAGTGATTGTATTACAGCTATTTGCCAGCTTTTCTATAGGATCTAGCTCACCAAAAATTTCTACTTCATCCCCTTCCTGGACCTTATGGTCTGGACCAAGATTTATCATGGTGACATCCATGCAGATGTTTCCAATAGTGGGGTACAGCTGCCCATGGATACGGACGGTGTAGTTTCCATTGCCTGCAGCTCTCATAAAGCCATCTGCATATCCGAGACTTATTATGGCTATTTCGGTGTTTTTAGAGCTTTTACCACTGCGATTGTAACCGGTTGCTTCTGAGGAAGGTAGTTTTTTGATCTGTAAGACCCTGGCTTTAAGCGAATGCGCTCGTATGAGTTCACCAGCTATGGTCTTAGATTCATCTATACCATAGAGACCCAGGCCGATTCTGACCATTTCGAATTGCGCCTGAGGGTAACTTAGGATTCCTGCAGTATTGAGAATATGTCGCATGGGTTTATACCCCAGTTCCGCTACTAGAAATTTATAACCTTCTTCGTATCGCTTTATTTGAGCTAGTGTGAAGGCCTCCTTGTCTTTCTGCTCACTGGCTGCAAGATGAGAGAAGATAGAAACGACTTCTAAGTTGGAAGCCTTTCTGAGTAGCTCAGATAATTCTTGTAACTCTTCAGGCATGAAACCCAGTCGATACATGCCGCTATCCAGTTTGATATGGATTTTGAGTTTCTTAGCTGAGGCAGTGGCGACCTTCTGTAATTTATTGAGTATGGAGATATTATAAATCTCAGGCTCTAGATCGTAGGTCCATAAGTTTTCAAGTTTATCCTCTTGCACATTGAAGATCATGATAGGCAGAGTGCAACCGTTCTTTCTGAGTTGGACTGCTTCATCTATAAGAGCTACTGCGAGGTAATCTATTTTTTGATTCTGTAGAAACTGTACCATCTGGGTACTCCCGCTACCATAGGCTTCAGCTTTGACAACGGCCATCAGCTTTGTGCTTTCCTCTAGTCGAGCCTTGTACACATTAAGGTTGTGGGTTATCGCTGAGAGGTTAGTCTCTAGGATAGTCTGGTGGACTTTTTCTTCTAAGAAATTACTTATTCTTTCGAATTGAAATTTTCTTGCCCCTTTTATAAGTATGGCAGCATTTTGATATTTTTCTTTTTCTAGCTGCAAAAGAAAATCTTGTGTCGTAGGGTAGTATGAAACGTTGGATGAAGTATTTATTATTTTTCTATCGAAGCCTACTGCTACTACTTCCGAAATGTTTTTTTCATCTAACAGTTGGGAGAGATTATCGTAGAGTTTTTCTGTATCTCTTTGCTGTTCGAAAGCTGAGAGAATGCATATCTTTTGCTTCCCTTTAGAGTAGATGTCTAATTGCTCTAGGGCCAGTTGTGTAGAAGTGAGATCAGCAGAGTAGCTATCATTGATAAGGAGGCAATTGTTCTGGCCTTCTTTGATTTCCATTCTATTAGGTAGGGTAGAGAAGCCGTTAATCGAGGCCTGTATTTCTGCTTCAGACCAATTATCTAAGATCAGATAACTAATGACATGCAGGCAATTATCTATCATCAGCTTATTCAGCAGGGGCAGAGAAAACTTAAAGGACTCCACGCCATGTGTCAGATAGACCATGGTGTTTTTTTCCTCTTGCTTCAGTGTTGTGATATGGAGGTCAGCCTCTGGATGTAAGCCCCAAGAGACGGTCTGCTGAGCATAGGATTTTTCTATAGGTTCTTCTATCATTCTCATATCCTTGTTGTAGATGATAAGCTCTGATTGTTCGAAGAGTTCTAGTTTTTCTTCTAGCTTTTTTGCTTGGCTAGCGAATCCTTGGCTATGGGCATCCCCGATATTGGTAATAATACCGACTTGTGGTCTGATCATAGCCGCCAGCAAGGCCATTTCATTCTCCTGAGAGATCCCTGCTTCTATAACTGAGATGGTCGTCTCTTTTTCAATGTTCAAAAGTGATAGAGCGACACCTAGTTGGGAATTAAAACTATGTGGGCTTTTGGTGACAGAGTATTTTGTTTCTAGTGCCTGCGCTAACCATTCTTTCACTATGGTCTTGCCATTGCTACCAGTGATAGCTATTACTGGAGAACTATTACGGGTTCTATGATGTGTTGCCCATTTTTGTAGACTACTTAAAGTATCGGCGCAGTAAATAAAATTTGCTTCTGGGAAAGTAGAAAGATCTATTTTCTGGGAGACTAAAAAGTTTCTGACGCCATGTTTGTAAGCTACAGGTATGTATTGGTGGCCGTCAGATTTTCCTTGTAAGGCGACAAAGATGGATTCTTCTTGGAAGCTCGCTTTTCTAGTGTCAAAGATCACATTTTTGACCGTTAGATCATAGGGTTTAGCATTCAGTAGGCTGCCGCCTATTAGGTCTACAAGTTCTTCGACTTTATATAGCATCAGTGGGAGTCTTTATAAGTCAAAACCGATGTCTTTTCTGTATTGCATACCATCGAAGTGAATTTTATTGATGCTCTTCAGAGATTTCTTGACAGCTTTTTTATGATTTTTTCCAAAGGATGTCACCGCTATAACTCTACCACCATTTGTCGTGATTTTGTTTGTTTCTTTTTTAGTGCCCGCATGGAAGATGAGGGAATTTTCTATACTGCTATCTATAACTATTTCTTTGCCCTTGGTATAGGCTTCTGGATAGCCTCCTGAGACGAGCATGACTGTCGCAGCTGTTTTCTTTTTCTTTTTGACCTTTTGAGCTTTGATGGTGCCATCATGCATTGCGACAAAGAGCTCCATCAGGTCAGATTTCATTCTAGGTAGTATGACTTCTGTTTCTGGATCTCCTAACCTACAGTTGTATTCGATAACGTAAGGTTTGTTTTTTACCTTTATGAGGCCTATAAAGATGATGCCTTTGTAATCATACTCCATGATTTTCAGACCTTCTATAGTGGGTTCTATGATGTCTTCATGTACCTTCCTCATGAGTTTTTTATCTACAAATGGGACAGGCGAGATAGCGCCCATACCTCCAGTATTTAATCCTTTATCTCCTTCGCCTCGTCTCTTGTAGTCTTTGGCCATAGGCAGGACTTTGTAGTCTTTTCCATCAGTAGCGACGAAGACAGAAAACTCTATACCATCTAGAAATTCTTCTATTACAACTGTCTGAGAGGCTGCACCAAATTTTCCTTCTAGCATGGCTTTCAGTTGACGCTTTGCCTCTGCTTTATCCTCTAAGATTAAGACACCTTTTCCGGCTGCAAGACCATCAGCCTTCAGTACGATATTGCCTTTTTGTTTATCTATAAGATCGTAGCCTTCTTCTATATTTTCTTTAGTTATATCCACAGACTTTGCAGTAGGGATATTAAAGTCCTTCATAAATTTATTAGCAAAAGACTTACTGCCTTCTAGCTGTGCTGCGATTTTGGAAGGGCCGATTACTTTTACAGAATGGTCATGGAAGTAATCATAGATACCGTTTACCAGAGGAGCCTCAGGACCTACTATCATGTAGTCAATCTGGTGCTGATTTACTAGTTCTTTTACCGCTGCAAAGTCTAGGATGTCGATGGTCACATTACGACCCATCAGTTCAGTGCCCGCATTGCCAGGTGCTATAAAAAGTTCATCACATAATGGGCTTTGATTTATCTTCCATGCTAGAGCATGCTCTCGTCCACCACTACCTAATATGAGTACCTTATACATAGTCTTACTTTATGCCGTAAAAGTAGTATTTCTATACTGAAAGAATAGGGCTATAACTATTCCTCTGAGTAATGATGACATCTGTGTGCTAAGCAGTAGCTCATTACAGAAAACAATTAATCTCAGCCTCTAGATTCTCTAGGTCTCGCTCATATAGTTGGAAGAGTACAGTATTTAATCGTTGTTTGTTGTATTGCTTTGCTTCAAACAATTTCTTGGACTCTGTAATATATTCATAAGCCAGCTGTGCCTCTCCGAGCATGAACTGTGCATAAGCCGCGTGATAGTAGGCATCTGCAAGAGGATTTTGTTCTTCTAGGCCTTTATTAAGGTAGGTCAGTGCCTTTTTATATTGTTGCTTATCGATGTGGATAAGGCCCAGATAGACATAGGCTGTGGCATCTATCTCATAGGTCCCTGTCTTCTGAGATTCTGTAATTAGATATTGGTCAAAAGATTTCTCAGCTTCGTCATAATTTTTGAGTCCGAGATAGCATAAGCCTTTTAGATAATGAGTTGAATAAAGTCTACCCTCATGACTAATATCGGTTTTGATAGTGTCATGAGCTTCAAAGTCGTACAGGGCACCGCCATAGTCCTTGAGGTAGGTGAGTTTGACATAGCCTCTATTGCCTTGCCACTCCTTAGGATTTATTTCTATGGCTTTTTCCATGTATTCATTCCACTGCTTGTACAAGCCATTATATAGGTAGGGCCAGCTAAGTTCCTGCCAGACCAGTTCGTTTTTGGGATTTATCCTTGCGGCTTTTTCTAGTGTACGCATAGCTTCTGGAGAGCCAAGAGAGAGAGTTTTAGCCAGAGCTAAGTATTCATTGGATATTTTGCGCCTTTCGTTGGCATCCAAATGTGCATAGGTCTCATTAGATAGTCTATCGCAACTCTGCAAGAGAATCAGACCTAAGATCACTCCTAATAGATTACGGTAAGATGTCCACCAGTTCTCCATTGTCTATTTTGAAGGTAATGAAATGGAAACTGTCAAAAGTGGAATCTCCTCTAGAAAAGGCTTTCCACTCATTGAGTTGTAGCAGTAGTTCTTGTAGATGTACTACTAGGGATTCTTGGAATTTTTTCTCTTTATAATCTATACCCAGTTCATGTATCTCAAAGTTTCCCAAGGTCCCTTCACAATTGATTATAAATCTGAAGGTGATATACCCGCTTTGGTTGGTGATACCTTTATTGTCATAGTTAAGATGAAAGTATCTTTGTAATGAATCCTTTCCATGCAGGTATTCTACAGGTTTCCTACTGTAGTAACTAGGCAGGTGGACTTCATCGAGACAAGTTTTGAATCCAGCATTCGTTTTATGAAGGTCTAGGTGCCCAATGGGCTTATCATAAGAATTTATAAGGTAGTAGTCACAAGAACTCATAACCACCACCAGTATAAAAATGAAGAACTTGCGCATTCTATAAATATCTCAATAGTAGACTGGATTATTGACTTTAATACTGGCATTATATAGCTGTTAACATAAAATTAGAAGCTTCTAACTACCTGTAGTGTCTATTGTTTAGCTAGGTTTTAGGCCCAGTGGTTGTCCGATTTCCTATAAATTGCAAAAGATTTCTAAATAAAAATTTAGGTGATGCAACGAAATGAAGTATTGCTACGAATATATAGTCGTCGACATTATGACTTAATATTATTTAGAAAATAAAAAATAGACTTATATGAAACATTTGAATAAGTTATTCCTAGCCTTTTTTGTTGCTATTTTGACACTAACATCTTGCGAAAAAGAGAATGTAGATGATAGTGGCACTACTATTCCTAATGGTCCTGAAACTACTGAAACCAGCTACAACCCTCTATTGGGAAGATCTTCTGGTGGCGGGGAGATGGGACTAGAGTTTGATTGTTTTGAGATTAACTATCCTTTTTCATTTTTGCTAGCCGACGGTTCAGAAATAGAGATTACATCTGAGACGGAACTAGAAACAGTGTTTACTCCAGAGAATGAAATTGTTGACTTTGTATATCCATTGAATGTTACACTTGAGAATGGTGATGCAGGTACTGCAGCAGATGCAGAAGGACTTGCGGAACTATTCGCAGCTTGTGTTCCTGATGGTGGATGGAATGAAAATGATTTTCCTGCATATCAGATTGCAGACGAAAATTCTTGTTATAGTCTTACTTACCCTGTTAGTTTAGAAAATCTAGAAGGGGAGGTTATCACAGTGGCTGATGATGTAGCTTTTAATGCAGCACTGGCTGAAGAAATCTACTTCTTTGTATGGCCTTTAGATTTAGTGCACGAAGATGGTGAGGCAGTAACGGTAAATGGTGTCGATGAATTATTTGAAGTACTCCTATCATGTAATGAGTGGGACTGGGAAGTCAATGATACTATTAACATTTGGGAGTGGGAATCTGGTTTTGAGTACCTCGGCTGCTACATGGTCGCTTTTCCACTTGCAGTAATTGTAGATGGTGAAACCGTAACTGTGGAGAATCACGAAGAGCTTTGTGATCTCATGCTTCAGGGACATATTGAGGACTATGCATTTCCTATGACTCTCACTGATGAGGATGGTAACATAGTGACAGTGACTGATGAGGAAGCGCTTGAGCAACTATTAGCGGAATGCTGGGATTTTCCAGTATTTGTAGAAGATTTATTCTTATTGTTTTTAGGTTCACAAAATCCAAACCCGGGAGAATCTGTTTGTTATGAGATCGAATTCCCTATCAGTACCTATGAGAATGACTTCCAGCAGGCAACAGTGTTTACAAATCAGGAAGAGCTAGAGCAAGGCATCATTCAAGGAGGATACTTTTGTTGTCTAGAATATCCTGTTTCTGTAGTTCTTACTTCAGATACGAGTACAGTTGTATTAGAAAGCGAAGCAGATTTATTTCAGCTAATAGAAGAGTGCGACTAAGGATCACCTTAATCTGTAAATGTTAGAATTAGATATAATAAATGGATGTAAACGTAAGGACGAAAAGGCCTATAGGCAATGCTATGAGGCTTGTGCTCCTTACGTTTACTCTATTATCAAAAATTATATTTCTGATGACGATTATAGGAGGGATGCGATGCAAGAGGTGTTCTCTCAGATTTTTCTTTCTATAGATAGATATGATTCCAGCCTAGGGAAATTTAAATCATGGATAGCCCAAATAACGATTTATCAATGTGTGACCCTACTGCGTAAGAGAAATAGAATCAGTATGATCATCCCTTTAGAACCAGGAGTGGAAGTCGCTGATATGAATGAATTGCTAGACCCCTTGTCTAAGGAGGAAATAGAAAAGCTCTTGCATACGATGCCAGAAGGTTACAAGACAGTATTCTTATTGAATGTAATAGATGGGTATAAGCATAAGGAGATAGCAGATATGCTGGGTATTACAATCAGTTCTTCCAGATCTCAATTATCTAGAGCCATAAAGTGGATAAAAAACAATTTAAGTTGCGAGACAAAAAATTATATCTATGGATAAGCTAAATAAGAATATTCGTAATAAGTTTAGACAAGAGTCTGAACTGCCTGAATCTTATTCTTGGGATAATATAGGTGAAAGTATTGTCCAGAAGACTGTAGGTATTTCAGTAAAAAGGAGATCTCATCTTCTTAAAAATTTGTTTTTGTTTGGTGGTTCTACTTTACTCCTCCTCTTGATATCAACTTTCTATTTTTACTCCAATCAGCAAAAGGAAGAATTCAAAACGACGGTATCAGAAAACTTAGTTGAGAAAGAAAATTATAAGCATAAAGTAGAGACTGAAAAATTATCTGCGCAGCAGACTCCAGAAATCAATAAGGTCAATGAAAATTTAATTGTACAGAATACAACTGAGGCTATTATTAGCTCACAAAAGAAAAATACAACCGCAAAGCAATCTCCAGTTTTATCTAATAACGATCTTGAAATTATAACAGTTGCAGAGAATCAACCTTCTGAGGTAAAAAAGAATGTTGACTTTCTTGATCTGAGTAGCACAATACAACCTACAGATTCAAATGCCACTAAGCAAGTCTCTAATTTCGCAGTAGCTAATCAAGATAATCGTGATAAAAAGGCAAGTAACGATTCACAGAGAACAGCATCAGAGTATCTTTCTCCTATTGATCTTCTGAGCAGCATTGGACTGACTCAACTGAGTCGTGAAGCAACTGTGCCACCCATGCCTCTTCTTGACTCTGAGAATATGATAAGCCCACTGAGCAAGCCAAGTAAAACAAGTATACACTGGGGTGCAGGACTATCGTACTGGTTGCCTGAGCTAAATGGAGAGGCACTTAATACCGAGGATAGAAGAACAAAAGAAATAGGATTAGTCTCCTATGCATCTAGTCTTGGTCTCAAGTACAAACTAAGCAATCAATGGAATATTTATGTCGGACTTGATTATACTAATTTCAGTAGCAAGTTAGAGTACTATGATAGTAGAGATACTACAATAGTAGAAAATGTTCTTGTTTCCTCTCAGACTAATGTCCTCACTGGCGAGATCGAAGAAAGCTATGCCGACCATGAGTTCGAAGGTTTTTCTTGGAACGAAGTGATTCACTTTAATGACTATAAACTATTATCAGTACCTGTAGTCCTTAGTAGATCTGTGGCAACTAGCTCTAGAGCTAGTTTTGATATCGGAACAGGATTACGGTATAGCAGATTCTTTACACCAAAAGGTAGGGGATTAGCTCTCACGTCTAGTGATCATACTAAGTATAAAGTTGTAGATCTTGCTGAAAGAGATTTGAAAAATGCATCTATCGACTTTTTGCTATCGACTTCTTTTCAGTATCAATTATCTAACAAGCTGTCCTGTGGAGTTCAGCTTAGTGCTACATGGAGTCCAATGGATCTTGATCCATCAGAGGAGTTGTCTTTCAAGCCGCTAGGCCTTGTCTCACAGATCAGACTTGGTTACAGCTTTTAGCTGTGGTGAGGCAGTAGATCGAATTCTTTTCTCTTGCCTTCAAACCATTTTTGCAGAGCACTAGGGTCTTTCATTAGTTCACCCATTTTGTTCATCGCTTCTAGATGTGCTTCATCTTTTGCTTGGAACATTTCGGTGCCGTGTTGCTTACTAAGTGCAGCCATTTCATCAAAGGTTTCTGCTTGAAATTCTAGATCGCAGGCACCGCCTAATTGCTTACAGGTCATTTTCTTCATAGGATGTTTTTTTTGTTAAGTTCTAAATTAAGGGAGCTAGGCCTCTATTTCTTTTTCGAAGAAAAGCTCCAAGCCTTTCACTCCTTTTACTTTGAATTCTCTAGGTACAAAGCAAACAAACTTCCAGCCTTCCGCACCTCCCTCATTAATTATTTCTAAGTAATCAGTTTTTATCCTGCCCATAAAAGCATTGAAAGATATAGTCTCGGTCTCGTAAATATATTTTTTCATACCTCTAGTCCGTGTAAATGCCTATTAGTTTAAGATCCAAATAAATAAAAGCAGCATAAACATGACCACTCCTAGAACTATCTTCAGGGGTAATCTGATCAGACCAAAACATAAGCCCATCATCTTTCCCATACCAAGTGAGGCGAGTGACATAGATTTAGAATATCGGCCTATATTTTTAGAAGGTTCCTGAGAGCTGTCTTTATTTGTGATAATCTGTACCTCATCAAATTTTATTCTATCAGAGATAAGCGTAAAGAACTTTCGGACAAACTTATTCAG
Source organism: uncultured Saprospiraceae bacterium (assembly GCA_937921825.1). Lineage (GTDB taxonomy): Bacteria > Bacteroidota > Bacteroidia > Chitinophagales > Saprospiraceae > RFSX01. The sequence continues at coordinate 15,620 of CAKZVK010000050.1, read as the reverse complement.
TATCCTTCCGAGGATAGGTAGTTTTTCTGCAAGGGCTTTTGTCGTCATGGGAATAGTCACGATATGTATGATGCCTTTGAAGAGGAGTCCGTAGGCTTCCTTCTTTTGTTCTTTACTCGCTGTTCTATTGACAGTATTGACATCTAAGACGGCGGCTTCAGTCATAGACAAAGAGTAGTCAGCGATGCTCCAGATATCTTTCTTCATCTTGCTGGTCAGCAACAGTAAGCCAGAAAGTAGTCCTACAGTTATAAATAGTAGAAAACCAAATACAGCATATAGTACAAATTCGACGTGCACTAAGTGTAAAAGGTAAAAACCTAAGACAAAAAATACGAGAGCCAATAGTACTGGACCTAACATCCAAGTCAATACATATTCTGGAAAGACTAAAAGCGCAATGATCTTCTCTACAACTTCTTCATTTTGGTATTTTCTGACATCGACACCGAGTTCATTTTGGATTTTGGTATCTAGGGCCTCTATATCTGCTTGTGTACGGATCTTCATAGCGCTTACTTGCTACTGGTCTTCAATCTTTGTCGGAGTTCTGAAAGCTCTTGGTCTGATAAGTATTTCCAAGAGCCTAATCTGAGATTGTCTATGTTGAGATGCATGATGCGGACACGTTTTAGACTGACAACTTTATAATCACAAAATTCGCACATTCGACGTATCTGTCTATTGAGCCCTTGTGTCAATGTTATTTTGAAAGTTTTCTCTTTGAGCTGAACGACTTTGCATTTCTTGGTTTTTGTACCCAACATAGGGATGGGTTGGGACATGCGTTCTACAAAGGCTGGGGTTATGGGTTTATTGACATGAACGATGTATTCTTTTTCGTGTTGGTTTTCCTCTCTGAGAATTTGATTGACAATGTCACCATCATTGGTCAGTAGGATAAGACCTGAAGAAGGCTTATCTAATCTACCTATAGGGAATATACGTTGTGGGTGATTAATGAAGTCTATTATGTTGTCAGGATCTTTGAGGTCTGTGGTGCAGGTGATTCCTGGTGGTTTATTCAGTGCAAGGTAGATGAGCTTCGTTTTATTGATGACGGGTTCTCCATCAAAGATTACAGTGTCACCCGGTAGGACTCTATTCCCTTTTATAGCGACTGTGCCATTAATAGTTACTCGACCAGCTTCTATATACTTGTCTGCTTCTCTTCGAGAGCACATACCTGTGCTACTCATGTACTTATTTAAACTCGTAGAATTATCAGTCAATGTGTGGTGTTATAAGTTTACTCTGAACATAAAGGAGACGGGTCTCCCTTGCTCAAAGATAGTACTTTCAGCTTGCTCTAGTATCTGAGTAATATTTTCTCTGCAGCTATCACTGAGAGAGCTGAAATGATGAAAGTCTTCAAGTAGACCTTGTTCATTTATTTTGAGTGATAAGCTGAGACTAGTAGGATTGTTAGAGTTGTTCTGCCAGCTAGTATTACAGACTGGCCAGTGCTTGCTGAAGAGACTATTAAGTTGGTTAGTGTAGTGATTGATGAGTTCGCTATCATCCATCATATCTACGAGCCTCTTATGAGGTTCCGAAAACTTTTTAGAACTCTCTTGTAACTCAATGACGAGATTAGGTGAGATAGCCACAGTCTGGGAGTCATAGCCCATAAATGCAGTTATAAGATATCCGTCACTGTTCGGTAACTCAAAGTTGCCATTGCTGTCTGTATTAGCGAGCTGTTTATTTTCGGCATCCATAATTTTGACACCTGGTAGGGGAGTACCCTCTTTATCTCTGACAACGCCAGTAATTATACTCGGTAAGGCGGCTGGAGCGGCACTAGCTTGTCCAAATGCTTCATTGTCCTCAGATTTATTTTCACTTAAGTTTTCTTGTTTTCGTTCTACAGTTTGAACTTCATCCATTACTATAGCTGCTTCTTTAGAATTCTTGCTATCTGATATGTCTTTTTCCAGTGTTGTGGAGGACTCTCTTTCGGCTACAGTTTTCTCAGTTGTTCTAGCATTAGCTTTTCGAGACTTTATTGTCTTTTGAGCTGTTTTGTTATTCTCTGCGATTTCTTCTTTAGTTTGCTTCTTATCTTCTACTACTTTCTTCGTGCTGACTTGTGCTATTTGTTCTGCCTCCTCACTTGGCTGTGGAGTTGGACGATCTTTAATTGATTGTGTCTTTGTATTCTGCTCAGGTTCATAGACAGGTCTGTTATAGTCTTCATTCTCCTTGGCCTCTGTTGTCGTCGAGATTCTTTTATCTTCTACTGGACTACTCTTTTTCATCGCTATAGTACCTGATGATGACTCTTGATCAGAGAAGCCATGGAACATCCACAGAGAGGCTCCAAATAGAATAAGTAAGGAAGCCGCAATAGAGACCCATCTAATAGGAAGGCTTCGAGTTTTAGGCTTTAGATTCTTCCTGTTTATTTTCTTCTTCAGCGCTATGAGTTCAGAGGAGTCGACCTTACTATTATGATACCCCTCTAAGGCATCAGCCAGCATAGGATCATCCAGACTGGCTTTTTCTAGTGTCCACAGTTCCTTGTCAGATATACTGCCTGCTATCAGCTTCTCTAGTAACTCTTTATATGTATTATCAGTCGACATGGTTTGTTTTCTTTTTTGAGTCTAGGCAGATTTTCAACTTACGTCGTCCATTTTGAATGCTGGATCGCACTGTATTCCAACTAAAATTGTAATGCTCAGATATTTGCTCATAGGTCATCGACTTATAGTAGAACGCTTCTACACAAGTCTTTTGTTCCTTATTGAGCTTTTCTAAGCATTTTTCCATCTCTACGTATAACTGTTCCTTGGCTTCTATATCAGGATGAAAAATGTCTTCAGAATACATATCATGAGCCGCATTTTCTTTTGCTCTTTTTCTGTTGGACTTTCTGAGAGTATCAAAACAGAGATTTTTGGTCACTACATAGAGCCAGGGCTTAAAGTCTTGTACTTCATGAGACTTCAGTTTTTTACTGATCAGCTCGTAAGTATCCATGACTGCGTCTTGTGCATCAGTTGGGTTCTTGAGGTATTTGAGACAGACCCCATAGAGCAATTCCATATAGGGTAGAAAGAGCTGACTGAGCCATTTCTGGTCATCCGTCTCTTTGTATTTCGCGATGAGATCTTTTTCTGATATGTCGTGGTGGGCACTCAATGAGAGGGTAATTCTATTTCTTTTCTATTTCGTTGTGTAATGATTCTCTCTTCTCCATCATAGAGATGCCATTACTTTTTTAAATCTAAAAATACATCATTATGAAAGTGCATACTCAACTATTATTAATAAGCCCAAAATTATATCTACTAGTATCTATTAGGGACTAAAGAACTAAAGGACAGTTATTACTTCAACCATTAAATTCTAGCACATGAAAAATTTATATCTAATTATTGGCTTCATCATCTTTCATAGTTCTCTATCCGCAGCTCAAGGGTCTATTACGGGGAAGGTATTGGATAAAGAAACTTCTGAACCAGTCATTTTTGCAACAGTAGCCTTGTACAAAGATGGTGTATTGATAAAGGGGGCCGAGTCCGATTTTGATGGCATCTACTTTTTTGATAATCTCAGTTTTGGTGACTATACTATAGAGGCGGACTATGTAGGATATCTGGGGTTCAAAAAACAGATAAACCTAAGTCACAGGAAATCAACTGTCAATTTTGACTTCTTATTGAATCAAGAATTTATTTGTTACCCCAATGTAACTGTAACAAAGTGCTTTAGTCATATGCTGCCTCTAGTAGAGCATGATAATACAACACAAGGCCAATTAATCACAAACACAAAAACGAACACGACGGAGCCTGTCATACTTTTCAAAAAGAAAAAAACTTGCCTCTCTGGTAAGATCCTACAGCAGTCTGATAGCTTGGGTCTAATCGGAGCGAATATCAGTTTGTATAAAGAGGATAGATTGGTCTCGGGTACCGTATCAGACCTGGAGGGTAACTACTCTGTCTGTAATCTGACTAAGGGGACTTACAGAATGGAAGTCAGCTATGTAGGCTATGATAAAATTGTAGAGTCAGTTAATATAAAACGAAAAGGAAATAGGGAGGAAGTAAATCTAGTTCTTGTAGAAAGTAGAAATGAAATTACCCCAATTGAAATTATTGCCTACAAGATACCTGCTCCCGGTTGTATTCTCTGGCAATGTCATACTACGATAACTGCAGAAGAGGAGGGTTTTCTAGATAAAAAAATCAGGACTAAGAAAATGAATTCTAAAGGAAATTCTTTAGTTAAAATATTTCCTAACCCTACTAAAGATTTTGTAAATCTAGAATTTCACACTAAGGTAGATAATTGTATAATATATTCTGCTGACGGTAGACGAATGTATCAAAAGAAAATCACTGCAGAACCCACCACACGGTTGTCTAACTTTCATCTAGTATGTGGGACCTACTTTGTGACCACATTTTATAAAGGTAAAATAGTAGAGACTCATAAACTTATCATCAATAATTATGGCCAATAATTATTTCCATTAACAACTTAAATTATATCATTATGAATATCACCACTTTATTACTTTTAGCTACATCATTAAATTTTACAGCAGTAGATTCTCTGCTAGAATTACAAGGAAAAATTGTAGATGCCTCTAATGGCGACAAACTGATTTTTGCCACTATCGAATTATATCAGAATAATAGCTTGAAGCAAATTATTTACTCTGATGTAGATGGCACTTTCAGAATTGAAAAACTGGAAGCGGGAATTTACTCTATGGAAATAGCAGCCGATGCTATGAAGACAAAGACAATCGAGAAGATCAGAATACTACCCGGTAAGAAAGCACCTCTAATTATAAAATTAGATAAGAAGAAAGGCGAGAATGAGATACTGGATGCAGCTGTAGAATTAGGAGCTGAAGGACTCTCAAGGTTAATTAAAAAGCTACTCAAAAAAGATAATTAACATAGGCTAGAGAATTGCTGACTCATAGTGATATGCAGTCAGTACTTTTTGCTGAAAGTCTCAGTGTTCCAATAGATTTTCTTATTTTACTAACCCTTATCTCATGCAAAGAATAGAAAGAATAAATCTTAGTAAAATCCAAACATGTAATCAGTTGTGGGATGATATGCCCATTACTGACCAAGGTCGCTTATGTCAGCAGTGTAATAAAGATATTATTGATTTCAGGAAAATGACACCGCGTGAAATTGCGGAGCGACATGCTTATGCTGAGGAGAACGTCTGCGGCATCTATACTAAGCAACAACTGGAATATAATCCCATCACAAAACCTTCAGGCTGCAGTAAGTATAAATCTCTCTTTGTTGCATTGGCTAGTTTAGTGTCCCAAGGGGACATAGAAGCACAACAGCAAGAACCTTTTAAAATTGAAAAGGTAGTGGTGGAGCCGAATAATAGTAAGCTTGTAGAAAATAATGCTATGGTTCAAGATACTGCTGCATTACCTTTATATATCCTTAAGGGCAATCTAAAGGAGTCTTCTACTGGTGAGAATCTTATAGGTTGTAATGTCCTTGTCCAAGGAACAGAATGTGGAACAGCTACGGATACTGATGGCAATTATGTTTTAGATCTCAGTCCGATTATTGCCAACCAAGAAAGTCTGGAGATCATTTATTCTTATGTCGGATTTGTAAGTGAACATAGACAGATTAGGCTTGATACTTTTTCGGCTAGTGACTCGTTAGAAATGAACATTAGTTTGGAAGGAGGCCAGGTTATTTCATTTGGCGTGGTTCGTCATCCTTGGTATAAGCGCCTATGGTTTAGAATAACCAAACCATTCCGATAATATTATTTTTGTTTAGAAAGGTTTTCCTAAGTTTGCTAGCTACACAATTTGCTATGAAGAATATTGGTTTTCTATTGTCTCTTACAATCTTGATCCTTTCGTCATGTGGTCCAAAAGTATATAATTCAGGTTTTGATGCTCCTGGGCCTAAGCAGATGAATGTTCCTCCTAGGCCTGATGCTAGACCTGGTGAATGTTTTAAACTAGCAGAAATACCTAGAGAGTTTAGAACAGAGACTCAGACTTTTTATGAATTTACTGGAGATACTATTCCGCAGGCAGGTGTTGTGAAGACGGAAGTGGAATTGAGTCCAAGGTTAGAGGATTGGATAAAAAAACCTTATGATAACTGTCAATCTGCAGATCCGAATGATTGTCTCGTTTGGTGCCAGGTAGTAGAGGAGGCAGAGCAAGTTGTTTTCTATGAAGTAAGAGATACCACCGCCATTAAAGCATTCAAAAAGACGAACCTAGAAGTAAAGAGGCTCATCAAGGATAAATCTAAAGAATGGGTACAGGTCATCTGCGAAAACAATATAAATAGGACACTTATAAAAACAATGTCTGACAGCCTCCGAGCAAGAAATTACTTTGTGGTGTATGATTGTGAGAAATCTCCAAAATGCTTGATGGAATCTCTTAAGCGTTATCAGATGGATCGTATGCTGCCTGTGGGTTCTATCAACCTTGTCACCCTAGACTCTCTAGGGGTAGCTTATTAATCTGCATTTTTTAGCGGAGCTATAATAGGTATCTTATTCTGAAGTTGTATTTTTCAGAAAACATAGTTTATGAAAAATATAGTAGCTCTATTAGGCTTGTTCTGTACGCTTAGTCTTTACAGTCAGGACACTAATCCTATCATAGAAAAGCTGGCTAGTGAAATAGAAAAAGAGGTCATAGATCTTAGAAGACATTTCCACCAGTATCCTGAGCTCTCTAATAGAGAAGTCAAGACCGCAGAAAGGATAGCTGCTGAACTCAAGAAATTAGGACTAAAAGTAGATACTGGGATAGCGCATACTGGAGTCGTAGGAGTGCTAGATACTGGTAAGCCAGGGCCTACCATTGGTCTCAGGGCGGATATAGATGGCTTGCCTGTCGTAGAGCGAGCGCCCATTCCTTTTGCTTCTAAAGAGGAGACAGAATATCTGGGAGAAAAAGTAGGTGTCATGCATGCTTGCGGTCACGATACACATATAGCTATGATGTTAGGTGCTGCTAAGGTGCTGACTCAGATGAAAGATGACCTCAAAGGAAAGTTGGTCTTTGTATTCCAACCAGCAGAAGAGGGTGCTCCTCCTGGAGAAGAAGGTGGTGCAGAATTGATGATAAAGGAAGGACTGATAGATAAGTATGGTATCGAAGTTATGTTTGGTCAGCATATAAGTGCAGGTCTAGATGTCGGAAAAATCCGATATAAGCTAGGCGGTATTATGGCTGCTGTCAATAGTATGAAGATAAAAGTGAAAGGAAAGCAAACCCATGGTTCTAGGCCTTGGGGTGGGGTAGACCCGATAACAGTATCTGCACAAATGATTTTAGGCTTGCAGACGATAGTCAGCCGCCAGATGGAACTGACTAAAGAAGCTTGTGTCATTACTATAGGAAAAATAAAAGGAGGATTCCGAAGTAACATTATTCCTGAAGAGGTGGAAATGTTAGGGACTATCAGAACTTTGGATAAAGATATGCAGACGGATATACATAAGCGTATTAGAAAAACCTTAGTGAATATCGCAGAAGCTTCTGATGCTGAAGTCGAAATAGAAATTGATTCTGGTTATCCTATTACTTTTAATAATCATGCCTTGACTAGAGATATGTTGCCTGCACTTTATTCTGCTGCAGGTGAGGACAATGTGATGGTCATGAATCCGACGACAGGTGCGGAGGATTTTTCATTCTTTGCACAAGAAGTACCGGGTTTATATTTTTTCGTAGGGGGAAAGCCACTAGATGTGGCTGAGTTAGATGCAGCACCTCATCATACTCCAGATTTCTTCATAGATGAATCTGGATTAATTACAGGTGTGAAAACGATGTCTTACCTGACCTTGCAGTACATGAATAAAAACAACTAGACATGAAGGTTTCTCTAGCGCAGATCTCGCCAGTTTGGTTGAACAAGAAACTGACTACAGAAAAAATAGTTTCCTATATAAATCAAGCAGGAAAGGAGCAGTCGGATTTAGTAGTTTTTGGTGAAGGGCTCCTGCCTGGATATCCCTTTTGGTTGTCTTTTACTAATGGAGCAGAATTCAATAATAAAGTACAGAAAGAAATTCATGCTTACTATCTTAAGCAAGGTGTCAATATAGCCAAAGGAGATTTAGATCCCATCTGCCGAGCTGCTAAGGAAAATGAGGTAGCGGTATATCTAGGGACTATAGAAAGGGCAGAAGATCGGGGTGGTCACAGTTTGTATTGTTCTCTAGTCTACATAGATAAAGCGGGTATTATCCAGTCAGTCCACAGAAAGTTGCAGCCCACTTATGAAGAGCGCTTGGTTTGGTCGCCTGGAGATGGACATGGCCTCAAAGTACATGAACTAGAAGAATTTAAAGTAGGCGGACTCAACTGTTGGGAAAACTGGATGCCACTTTCACGTACAGCCCTATATGGACAAGGTGAAAATTTGCATATAGCTGTCTGGCCAGGTTGCCTTAGGAATACAAATGACATAACCGAATTTATAGCTAAAGAGTCTCGCTCTTATGTTATTTCCGTCTCAGGTTTATTTCAGAAAGAAGATATAAACGATAATGTTCCTCATGCCTCATATATGCGCGAGCAGGCTCCTGCTGACATAGCCAACGGAGGATCTGGTATCATGACGCCAAAAGGAGAATGGCTCATAGAACCTATAATTGCAAGAGAAGGTCTTTTCTCTGCGGAGTTGGATCTTAATCTAGTTTTGGAAGAACGGCAGAACTTCGATGTTGCAGGACACTATAGCAGACCTGATGTCACTAAGTTAGAAGTAGATCAAAGAAGACAAGGCCTTGTAACATATAAGTAGCTATTTTTCTGCTTGTTCTCTATCTAGCGCATTACCGTTTGTTGCTCATATCTACCGTTTATTACTTCATTTATTCCACTCGTCACTTTGTTGAGGTTGCTAGTCCCCACTGCAATACTTTTATACCAAGGTATATTAATTGTGAATTCTTTATTACTCCCCTTACTGAGAAAACAGTCAAGGAATTTCAACATTGAAAACATCTATTATTTGAGATCAAATAGTAGTATGTCTTCACTTTGTTACAATGGCTCAGAAGGGACGGAAATGATTAATCTTGACATAAGCTTAGGAGAAATTGAAAATCTCCTAGACTCTGGTACATTTATGCGTACCCATAGACAGTACATTGTCAACCTCACCAAAATAGAACCCTACGAAAAGACACCTCCAAAAGAAATAGAATTAGATAACGGCCATAGAGTGCCACTCTCTAGAAGAAAGAGGACTACATTCCATAATATCTATTCGAAATTTAGATCAATAAGCTATTTAGGAAATAGATAAGTTTGAATAATTATTTTGTCAGTTAGAATTTAAAAAGTCCTACATAAGACTAGCTTGAAAGAGCTGGTCTTTTTTTTGTTGTGGCTAATAAATGAGAATTATTGGAAGCCTCATTTCTTTCCAAACAATTTTTCAAAGCTTCTCCAGCATCTTGTACAACATACCGTTTATTGCCTAAACCGACCGTTTATTAGTCATAATCGACCGATTGTTTTCGAATAAAATATCTAGTGGTATTCTGTGAGGTTAGAAGTTCTTTTGGCCTCAAAATTTTCCAACCATTTATACATTCGTCAATATTTATATATAATGACCGCTCGTTTTTAATCCAGTTTATTCGTCACCAAAAACAAGGGCTTTTCCTACTTTCGATTAACTCAATAAATAAAACTCAAACTCATGACGAACTCAACGAGCTTATTGAAAGCTCTTGGTATGTGTATAATACTACTCATAGGAGTCTGTAAAATAACAGCTCAAAGCACATCAATAAATATTGATCTTCAAAGCTACTCGCAACTGCTCTCACCGGCAACAACTATAGAAGATTCTGGAATTCCACACCAAATTTCACTACCCTATATAGGAGGGGTAGATAAAATATTTGAAGTGTATAGAACCTCTCTATTGAGTGAAGAAATGCAGACGGCCTATCCTGACATTCAGACTTACCAGATATTTGGTTCAGGTGAGGATTCAGGTATCTCTGGAGATATAACTATGACACCGCATGGTTTATTTATTCACTACTTACATAAGGGTGAATTGATCAGTGTAGTACCTTCTGATCTAAATAATCCTGAAGTGCATACCATAGAGATAGGTTCTGAAGGACATGATGGATGTGACATGGCAGAAGTTCCTGAGCATGGAGTGAAATCAGATGAAGAGATTCAGAGAAAAGTCGAACAATTCTTCAATAATTCTTCTCTTAAAAGTAGTACGGGTTCTTATGTAAATGCTGCAGGAAACGTGCTAAAAAGAAAATATGACTTAGTACTGGTGGCAACAGGAGAATTCACTGTTGCTAACGGAGGAACTAATGCAAGTGCAATGGCAGTCATCACCTCTTCGATTAATGGTGTTAATACAATATACACTAAGGATATGGCTATAGAATTAGTCATTGCGAGGACGTGTATATTTCTGGATCCTTCTACAGATCCTTTCACACCAAACCTAAATCCAGGGGCTCTTTCTAGGACTTTGCAAGCTGCCAGAGAGGCAGATAATTGTGCTACTAATGCACCTGCTATATCTTACGATCTAGGTCATGTATTTCACAAGACTACTTCAGGAGATGGTTGGTCTAGTGGTGGGGTTGCCGGCTTAGGAGTTGTCTGTAGAGACATTCCACTTGGTAGTGGAGGTTTCACTAAAGGCCGAGGATGGAGTGGTTCTTTTAATAATACCAGTAATGGGTGGATTCAGTTGGCGACACATGAATTTGGTCATATGTTTGGAGCCAATCATACTTGGAATGGTAAAGGAAACAGCTGTACTGTAGGAAATATTAGTTCTGTATCTGCGGTAGAAATTGCGAGCGGAAATACAATTATGTCCTACAATGGAATTTGTGGACCATCCTATAATATTGCTAATGGAGGAGCAGCAGATAATTATTTCCATGCGAGGAGTATTGCTGAAATGACAGTCTATGCTAATTCACAGTCTTGCCAAACAGATTGTGCTACTACTAATACTCCACCGGTATTAAGTGCTGATCCCTGTAGTGCAGGTACTATAGATATTCCTAGAGGTACACCATTTCTGCTTACTGGGTCAGCGACAGATGCGAATGGTGATAACTTACTATATAACTGGGAACAACTAGATGAAGATGGTACAGGAATTCCTACTCACGGAGCTACTCTAACTCAAAATGGATGTGGTGCAGGAGGAACTGGACTGACAGCTGGTAATGACCCTGCAGCACCGCTATTCAGATCTTATCCACCCTCTGCTTCAAGTACTAGATACTTCCCTGAACTAAGTTCATACAAATCGGCAGTCAATACTGTTGGGACGGAATTTGAAGTTTTGCCACAGGTGGCAAGGACTATGGATTTTGGCTTAACGGTCAGAGATTGTAATCCAAATGGGGGCGGTACTCAATGTACTACTAGAACCATAAACGTTCTAGGGACAGGCCCACTAGAGGTCAATAGCCCTTGTAGTGCAGGAGTACTTACAGCAGGAGCATCAACAGATATTACCTGGAATACCAATGGTTCTGATGCAGCTTGTTCTAATGTAGAGATTTTATTGTCAATAGATGGAGGTTGTACATTTCCTTACAATCTAGGTACTCAATCCTATGCCTCAGGCTCTGCAACGGTTACTATACCTGCAGGAGTACTAGCGACTTCTTCAGCAAGATTTCAGATAATATGTGCAGATAATCCATGTGCTACTTTCTTTGCAATGACCGCAAATGATTGTACTATTAATTCTGATTGTGCCGCAGTTAATTCTTTAGTCTGTCCAGCTATGGATGTGACAGCAGTTCAATGTTCTGCAGATGCCAATTTGACCTTATCTCCTTCATTTGTAAAATTATATGCAGCGACTATTCTTACTGAATCTACCTCTATACCTATTACAATATCTGGAGTAGGTGGTGTAGGTTGTACGCAATTGTCGAATAGCCAATCTGCACAATTTGATTTTAGTGTCGATTGCGCTGGTACATACACTGTGGAAGTAGACAGAACTTTTATGGGTGGGTTTACAGTAGCAAGTTTATTTGCAGGTCCTGTAAGCTGTGCCAATTTTGTCGGTAGTAGTGGAACATGGGCTGGAACTGGTAACCTTACTTTTGGAGGTAATTCAATAGTTGCCACTCTTCTTCCATGCACCACTTATACACTTGTAGCTTGGAATTATTCTGGCACCCAGATTTCTATTCCAGCAATATCTGGTGCTGGTTCTGCTTACAGCACTACAACAGCACCTGGAAGTAATTATCAGTATACCTATGTAGCTGTAGCAACTAGTGGAAATATTGCAGCTGTAGACGCTGGCGCTGATTTTTCTGATTTAGATATCGGATGTTATTCTATATATGGAGCGAGTTATGAAAATGATGGTTCCAATGCAGTAGCCCCACCAGATGTAGATCCCAGTACTTTTGTTGGCCTCTCTCTAAGTGGCGTTTTGAGTTCTGGTAATTGTGTAGCTTTTTCATTAAAATCTTTTGAGCTTTGTATTACGGCTAACTCTGTAATCACTAATGTTGCACTAAGTGGAACACCTAGCTGTTCTGGAGCAGATGTTTCTTACATGGTTTGTTTTGATGCAACAGGAGGTTCAGGAAATTATAACTTAATAAATACCACTACCAGTGCAACTATTGCATCTTTAACAGGGCAGGCTGCAACTGGAACAAATATTTGTTTTACAGCAACTGTTGCAAATCATATTTCTCCTTCTGCAGTAACTGTAAATGTAGTTGATGTTTCAGACCCTAGCTGTTTACTTGGAATGCCAGTAACTATCAATTTGCCGGCATGTACTACTTCAGTAACTTGCCCGACCGCTAATACTGTTGCAGGTGTTACTAACTCAGTATGCACTGGCTCAGGTGCTACAGGACTGACTACTTGGATGTCCTCTGTTACGACTGCTAATCCATTAAACATGGCTCAGGATCCAGATATGCTAGGATCTATTGTGTACTCTTCTGTGACACCAGTGGCTGGAACAACTGCTGCAAATAATTATATGCCAGATGGTGTTCATTCTGGTGCAAATACATGTGTCTCAGAAACTCAATCTACAAGTGCATACCTATACTGTGATGCTGATAATAGTGGGACTATAAATGCTGGAGATACATACTCACTGATAAGTACATATTCCCTAACTGTATTTCCTGAAGTACAAGCCCCAGCAATTACAACTAGTGGTTGTGTGGTGATGATCACTGGCCAGTGTAGTGATGTTGTAACCTTATCTGGAAATACTGCTACCGGAGTCATAACTGGTAACGGTACCAATATGGTGACCTTTACAGCACAGTCAGGAGCCACTGCAGGATCTATTAATATTTCAATTAGCTCAGGAGTCTCAGGCAGTACTTGTCCAGCATATACAGCCACTACTTCTACGCCTGCCTGTCCAGCTGGTTGTCCTTCCATCACACCTGTTAATAATACAGGTGCAATTTGTACCGGACTACTGGCCACTCAGATTTCAGATTGGCAAACAGCTGTCATGGCAGCTAATAGTTCTGCGATAGCAGATGGCAATACGGCTATGACTGTCGCATATTCTACAGTGATGATACCCGCTGGAGCCACCGCTCCGAATGGAAATACTGCTACAGGTGTACACAGCGGTGTAGATAATTGCAATGCAGAAACACAAACGACTTACGCCTATTTATTATGCTTTGGTATGGATGCTACAGAAGGAACAAGTGATGATATGTATCTCCCATTAGGTATGCATACGTTGACTGTGTATCCTAATGTTCAAGCTCCACATATTGTTAGTGAAGGTTGTGAGGTAACTGTAAATGCAGGCTGTAATGACATAGTAACTTTATCGAATCCTGTAGGCACGTCAGGTGTTATTACTAATAATAATACTAACGTGGCAACTTTCACTGCCAATCCGGGTAGTCCAGCAGGAACAATCACATTTAGTATCGCTTCGGGTATAAGTGGTAGTTTATGTCCTGATATTACAGACCCCGTTGCTGTAGATGCCTGCGCCAACGCTACTATTGCCACTATAGATGATCCTTGCTCTTGTTCTGATACAGAGAATTACTTGATGAATGGGGAATATTTTTACCATGAAGTGGTAGAAGTTACATCTATGACAGGCCTTACGTGGAATATGACTGCAGTAACTAGTGGTAATGCCTATGATGCGAATGGAGCAGTGCTCACCTTGCCTCTTGTAGGGACAGAAACTCCAGCGGGTAGTGGAATTTATCTTTGGGAGTTTTGGCATACTTCAGGGACAGGATTCTGTGCGCAGTTTACTGAAATGGCCTCAGGGCAAGTTCTTTCAGTATGTAATGATTGTGAACTGCCTACCCTAGCAATAAACTGTCCTAGCTCAACGGACTTAGGAAGTTATGATTGTAGTACTCTTTCTTCAGTCCCTACCTGTCCCACAACACTAGCTGAGGCTAATGCCGCACCTTATAGTATAAGCATTGATAATTCTGGTAATCCTGCTGATAATCAGGCCCCTTGCGAAAACCTTATCGTGACCTGTGTCGAAGATGCAATGCCAAATGTCTGTAGTCTATCTACGCAGACAATAAGTAGGACTGTTACCATTATAGATGATTTGAATGGAAATGGGATGCATGATCTAGGAGAAATGATGGAGTCTTGTATATACACTTATACTCTAACGCCGGACACTTCAGCTCCAGTGATATCTTGCCCAGCTGCTACTACTGTATTCATGGATGCAAATTGTATGGCAGATCTTTCAGGTTTAGCTAGTGCAACGGCCACAGATGATTGTTCTTCTATGCCTGTAATTTCTTTTGCAGATGTTCAATCTATAAATGGTTGTAGTGGAGGGACTAATCCATATGGTTCTATTATAAGAACTTGGACGGCAACGGATGACTGTAACAATAGTGTAAGTTGTGATCAGACTATCACTGTAGAAGATAATATAGCTCCAGAAGCAGTATGTCAAGACATATCCGTAGAAATAGGAGGAACTGGAGTTGTAACAATTAACCCTGATCAATTAGATGGAGGTAGCTCTGATAATTGTTCAGATCCAGTTACACTGTCTGCCTCTCTGACAACGGTTACTTGTGCAGATCTTTCTAGTGTTGGTCCTGATTGTGCTACAGATATATCTGTAGTCTTGACAGTAAGCGATGGTTGTGGAAATGCTAGTACTTGTACTTCAACAGTAACAGTGGTAGATAATTTAGCTCCAAGCATCAATTGCTTTGATGTTGAAGTTGCTCTTAATGGAAATGGAGTAGCTTCTGTAAGCTTGACTCAAATTTCATCTAGTAGCGATAATTGTACTGATGCAGATGAAGTGGTTATAACCAGCTCACGGGATTTGTTATTTGATTGCAACGACCTAGGCAATTGCGGCACAACAATACCTGTAACAGTAACGGCTACAGATATATGTGGTAATGCTTCTAGTTGTGTAGCAGATGTAACAGTAGTAGATAATATCGCACCTACAGTTTTCTGTCCAGGAGACCAGGTGTTAGAACTAGAGCCAGAGCAATGTGGACAGTTCAGTACACAGCAGTTGCCAGCATTCACAGATAACTGCGAAGCGACACTAACAGTAGTAGAAGCACCTACAAATGAG
>CAKZVK010000049.1 GCA_937921825.1 uncultured Saprospiraceae bacterium | reverse complement strand
ACTTTGACATGGGCGGTTTCGAATAGTCCTTTTACAGCACTCGGATCTATTTCTGTCTCCACATCAAGGTACATATTCCTGAGGGAGTCAGCTTCTTCATCACTCAATAATTCCAAGGCTTTTAGATACAGATAGGTCTTCTTCCTTTGCAAGATATCTCCGCCTACTTTCTTCCCGATCAGTTCTTCTGTCCCAAACGTATCTAGCAGATCATCTTGGATCTGAAAAGCAATACCCATATTCCTACCGAATTCATAGAGATGCTTTTCATCATTCTCAGAGGCACTTGCCAAGATTGCACCCATGGCTAAAGAAGCTGCGATAGCAACCGAGGTCTTCAACTCTATCATCCTGAGATAGTCTGGAATAGCCACATCATCTTGGGTTTCGTAATCCATATCATAACGCTGTCCTTCGCAGACCTCTATGGAAGTATCCGTAAACAACTTCGTCAGACGGACCAATTTTTCTGGATACTTCTCTAAGAATCTATACGCATAGATGAGCATGACGTCCCCAGAAAGTATGGCTGTATTCTCATCATATTTCTTATGCACTGTAGGCTGGCCTCTCCTCTTATCGGCTTCGTCCATGATATCATCATGAAGCAAAGAAAAGTTATGAAAGACCTCTATCGCCATTCCCGCCTCAAAGGCATATTCTACATCTTCCTTGTAAAGATTGTAAGCCGCCATCACTAAGACAGGTCTTATCCTTTTACCTCCTAAGGATAGAATGTAATTGACAGGGTCATATAATCGGTGTGGGGCAGTCGGAAATTCGTAAGCAGAAAGTTTGCTTTCAAATACCTCTAGTAATTGTTTGATTGTATACATATAGCTCTAGGCTCAAAGCTAAGAGATACCTCCAAATAATTATGAATTAGAATATTAATTCTTAATTTTTGCTCTTACAGTAATGGATCAAATGACCGCGATATGAATAGACTCCTAGCACTTCTAGTTCTGATTGGACTCCTGTCTTGCCAAAATCAAACACCTACACCAGAGGACAATTCTGCAGATTTTATCATCTACAATGCCTCTATCTATACTGCAAATGATGAAATAGGCCATAAGTGCATCGCAATTAAGGGCGATAAGATAATGGCTCTCGGAGACCGAATGAATATCATGCAACTTCAAGGGGATTCTACCAAATTAATTAATGCATTAGGCAGATGTGTGATGCCGGGCTTCATAGAGGGGCATGGACACTTTTCAGGATTCGGTGAGACGCTTCAGAATCTGAATTTCCTTAGTGATACCACCTGGCAAGACATCGTCAAGAAAGTAGAAGCCAAAGTCAGTACTGCCCAACCCGGTGAGTGGATCTACGGCAGAGGCTGGCATCAAGAAAAATGGCGAGAGCAACCAGATGAAAATTTTGGCGGCTACCCTACGCATCTCAGTCTGAGTGACATATCCCCTGACAACCCTGTCATTCTTGTGCATGCAAGTGGGCATAGCCTTTTTGCTAATGAAAAAGCCATGCAACTGGCCGGTATCAATAGAGAGACCGCTGATGAAAAAGGAGGTAAAATAATAAGAGATAATTCTGGAGCTGCTATTGGGGTCTTTGAAGAGAATGCAATGACTCCAGTAAAGATGGCTTTCAACAACTATAAGAAATCCCTAGACGAAAAAACACAGACTGAGCTGTGGCACCAAGCGATAGACCTCGCCCAAAAAGAATGTCTGAAAAATGGGATCACTTCATTCCAAGATGCTGGTTCCAAATTCCACGAAATAGAACGATATGCTCAACTTGCAAAAGATGGGAAACTAGATATCAGATTGTGGTCTATGGCCAGACATAGCTCTGAAGAACTCACTGGAAAAATAGGCCAATACAGAATGGTCGGTGTCGGTAATAATCACTTTACCTGCCGAGCCCTCAAGACAGAGGTGGATGGTGCCTTAGGAGCTCACGGCGCATGGCTCTTAGAACCTTATACGGACAAACCAGACTTTCTAGGACAGAATACAACAGAGATTTCTGAAGTAGAGGCTATCGCTAAGCTAGCGGACAAACATGACATGCAACTGTGCATACATGCCATAGGTGATAGAGCCAACAAAGAAATCCTGGATATCATAGAGAAATACAAAGAGCCCAATAAAGACAAGAGGTGGAGAATAGAACATGCTCAACATCTCAACCCTGGAGACATTATGAGATTCAAGGAGACAGGTGCTATTGCTTCTATGCAAGGTGTCCATTGTACTTCTGATGCGCCTTTCGTCGTGAAGCGTCTAGGACAATTAAGAGCTAAGGTCGGCGCCTATGCTTGGAAAGCCTTAATCAATCAAGGAGTCACAATAGTAAACGGCACAGATGTACCCGTAGAGGACATCAGTCCTATTAAAAACTTCTATGCTTCTGTGACCAGAACTAGAACTGACAACGGTATGACCTTCTTTGTCGAGAATAGAATGACGAGAGACCAAGCCCTGAAATCTTATACCATTAATGCCGCCTATGGTGCTTTTGAAGAAGATATAAAAGGAAGTCTTGAACCCGGCAAACTAGCCGACATCATTCTACTGGATAGGAATCTTGCGGTCTGTAAGGAAGAACATATTCTAGGGACAAGAATACTTATGACCATGGTAGGAGGAGAAGTAAAGCATCTCCATCCCACAGTAAAGATTCATTAGTTATTCTTTGAAAATTAGTTAGACGACTTCTTTCAGAATCTTAAGCATCGTCTGCGTATCTCCCATTGTGTAGTAATGTAAAATAGGAGCTCCTTTTTCTTTGAGTTCCTTGGATTGCGCAATACACCATTCTATGCCTATCTGTCTAGTCGCTGCCTTATCCTTGGCGTTATGCATTTCTGTAGCTAGGTCCTCTGGAAAATCAATATAGAACATACGAGGTATACTCACCAACTGTGACTTCTTAGTGATAGGCTTCAGTCCAGGAATGATAGGTACAGTGATACCCACCTCTCTACATTTGTCTACAAAGTCAAAGTATTTCTGATTATCAAAGAACATCTGAGTTACAATGTAGTCTGCCCCTGCATCCACTTTATCTTTGAGATATTTCATATCGATATCAAAATTAGGAGCTTCGAAGTGTTTCTCTGGATAGCCAGCGACACCGATACAGAATTCAGTCGGAGCGGCATTGGCTAGATTCTGATCTAGATACTTACCGACATTCATATGCTGTAATTGGTGGACTAGATCCACGGCATATTTATGTCCTCCTGGCTCTGGGATAAAACGAGAATCCATATTACGAGCATCTCCTCTCAGCGCTAAGACATTATCTATTCCCAAAAAGGCCAAATCAATAAGAGCATCCTCAGTCTCTGCTATCGTAAATCCTCCGCAGATGAGGTGTGGCACTGTATCCACATGATATTTATGCATCAAAGAAGCACAGATACCTACTGTACCCGGTCTCTTTCTGATAGACATCTTCTCGTAATAGCCACTTTCTCGCTTATTGAATATAATATCTTCTCTATGGTAGGTGACATCTATAAAGGAAGGCTTGTACTCCATGAGTGGATCAAGGGTATCAAAGATGTCTTGCATTCTCCCTCCCTTTAGTGGTGGTAGTACCTCATAGGAGAGTAAGGTTTTACCATTCGCCTGATCTATGTGATCGCAAACTTTCATATTAATGTAGTTATGTTAAATAAACAACTGCACCAAGACGAGGAGGAAATAAATAGAATGGAACGAAACCATTTTGAACTTATGTCCGCATCTATTTGTCACCGTGGCGTTTCGTAGCTCGGTTGACGTCAGCACTTAGCTGAACTCTTGATACGTCACAAATCTAAGGTTAATTAATCAAATGAACGGTCCTAGTTGATATCTATTACTTGCTAAATATCATCACTTGTACTGAAACACCGGCCTCACTTTGCATAGATTTTTCAAACTGCGCATCTATTTTCTCTATTCCTATATAACTCCAGCCCATAGCGACGTAATGGTTAAGAATTTCATGCACTTGCAAGGCAATTTCACCATACTTAGCAGATCTCTTGATGGTGGGTCGGAAAGGTACTACTATGTATTCTTTGTCATTCATAGACTAGCTTTAGTGATTAAGTTCCAAAAGTTGTGCCGATGGTAGCATAGTAGGCGCAGGAATATTGTAAGATATCTCCTCGGATACTTATAAAATCTGACATTAATAAATACTTTTGCAGTCCACGCCGGTGTGGTGGAATTGGTAGACACGTTGGATTCAAAATCCAATGTCAGCAATGACGTGGGGGTTCGAGTCCCCCCACCGGTACTCGAAGATTCAAGACTAAATGCTTGGATCTTTTTTTATTTCCCACCCCTTTATCTAAAAAATATTCAGCTTAATAGAATAGATCGCTATTAGGTGTTCAATTAGCTAAATATTTGGCGTAGAATATATAGATTCACAAGATGGGAAGATTATCATATTTAATAGCTGGATGCCTTTACATCTGTTCATTGCAGCTACAAGCCCAAGAACTCTGGCCTTTAGAGAAATGTATCAATCATGCTCTTAATGAAAGCATAAGTATACAACAGGCACAGCTCAGTATATTAAATTCTGAAATCGATCTTGATCTAGCTGAACAAGCCCGATACCCAAATTTTAATGCTAATACTAATGTGGGTTGGAATTTTGGTAGGACGATAGAACCTACTACAAATGAGTTCATTACTGAGACCTTCTTTTCCAATAATTACAACTTGAACTCGGGAGTTGTCCTCTTCAACGGCCATCGAATAAAGAATTCTATAAAGAGAAGTAAACAGAACCTAGAAGCAGCCCGAGCGGATACAGATCAAGTAAAACAAGATCTAGCACTAACCATCGCACTCACTTATCTAAATGTGCTTTTTAGCCAAGAAAACATCGAGATAGCTAAAAAACAATTGGTTATCAACAAGAATCAACTGGATCAAATCAATAAGTCCATCAGAGCTGGTGCCTTGCCTAAGGCTGAAAGCCTGAATCTGGAAGCGCAGATTACTCAGAGCGAACAAGCCATAATTGTAGCTGAGAATGCATATGACCTCGCCATCCTCCAACTCAAGCAATATCTACGTCTAGATCCCGGCACAGAAATAGAGGTAGAAGTGCCTACTGAATTCACATTGAGCACAGATCCAGACCTTATCACTTTTGATGAGTTATATCAATCAGCTCATGCAAGAAGACATGATTTGCTGGCAGCAAAACTGCGCACAGAGAGCGCCGCTCTTGATATCGATATTGCCAAGTCAGGTTACTATCCTACTCTATCGGCTTTCGGAAATCTCAGAACGAATTACTCTAATCAGGCGAGAGAAATAACGGGATTCAACAGCACTTTTAGAGATCAGAATATTGTACTGAATGGCTCAGAAGTTATGATAGGAATTGAAAGTTTTGATGCCATCCTTGACAAGCCAAGTTTTACTAGTCAGTTAGATCAGTTTCTCTCTTATGGATTCGGCTTAGGGCTCAATGTACCGATCTATAATAACGGCATCAATAAAGGCAACGTCCAACGAGCGGAACTGAATGTGCAGAACCAAAAACTGCAAAGAGATCAGCTCATTGAAAATCTCAAGCAAAACATCATGCAAGCACTTACAGATGCCCGTGCTGCAAAGAAAAAACTGGAAGCAACTGAAAAGAGCCTCGAAGCAATGCAGACTGCTTTTGAGAATGTAACGAAGAGGTTAGATATCGGAGCGAGCAACTCGTTTGAGTGGGAAACTCAAAAAACGCAATTGGAAAATTTAGAGCTGAATAAACTGAAAGATAAGTATGATTATCTATTCAAGGTAAAGATCTTAGATTTCTATCTCGGAAAACCACTTAAATTTTAATATGGCTAAGAAGCGAACTGCAAGATTTTGGATATTTATTCTACTCCTAATAATACTGGGGGCAGTAGCCGCCTACGCCATTTACAAAAAATCTACTAAGCCCAAAGGTGTAGCCGTAGAATATGGAGAAGCAACAAAAAGAACAATAGATGAGCAAGTCTCTGCCTCTGGAAGGATATTTCCTGAGACAGAAATAAAAATTAGCTCAGACGTATCTGGAGAGATCGTAGAACTATTCATCATGGAAGGAGATAGTGTTAAGGCCGGACAACTCCTCGCCAAAATAGATCCAGAGTCCTACGTGTCTACCGTACAAAGAGGTAAGGCTGCCGTAAGTGGTGCAAAATCACAAATAGCGCTCTCAAGAAGTCAGAAGGAATCTAGCATCGCGCAGAAAGAACAGATTCTTGTGCAACTAAAAAATGCTGAAAAAATTCACAGTCGTAATAATCAGCTCCTGACAGATGGTGTTATTTCTCAAGCAGACTTTGATCAGTCACTGGCCAATGTAGATAACCTCAAAGCCAACTTAAAGGCTGCAGAAGCCAGCATCAGATCTGCAGAAGAAAGCATCAAAGGTGCTGAATATAACGTAGAAAGCGCTGAAGCGACCCTAAAGGAATTCAAAACAAATCTCAGTAGGACCACTATCAAGGCTCCAGTAAGTGGGATCATCTCTAGCCTCAGTGTAGAGCAGGGGGAAAGAGTCGTCGGTACCATACAGATGACTGGTACAGAAATGATGCGTATCGCTAATCTCAGCTCGATGGAAGTGCAGGTAGATGTCTCAGAAAATGACATCGTACGTGTGAGCCTAGGAGATAAAGTAGACATAGAAGTCGACGCCTATCTAGGCGAAACTTTCTCAGGTACTGTTACAGAAATAGCGAACTCAGCATCCAATCTTACAGGTGCCGCTGGACTGGTATTGAATACCGATCAGGTCACTAACTTTATCGTCAAGATCAGGATAGATTCTGACTCCTATACTGCCCTAAGAAAAGCAGGGCACAAATACCCCTTCCGACCTGGCATGTCAGCCAGTGTAGATATCTACACTAATAAAGCTGAAGATGTACTCACTGTGCCTATACAAGCAGTGACCGCAAGAGAACGAGATGAAGAGGAAGGCAAGAAAAAGGAGCAGCTGACCGATGAAGATTATAAAGAGATAGTCTTCATCGCTAGTGGGGATACAGTCATCATGAAAGAAGTGAAAACAGGTATCCAAGACGATGAGTATATCCAAATCCTTTCTGGCCTAGATAAAGGAGATAAAATAATCACTGGCCCTTATGCTGCTATCTCTAGCAAACTAGATGAAGGCGATGAAATACATGAAAAAAAGGAAGAGGAAGAAGAGGATGAAAAATAGTAGCTTTGCCCAAAAGCAATAACTATCGGAGCTAAAGGTCTCATAATATTTGTCAAAAATCCTGAACTAGGAAAGGTCAAAACCCGACTAGCCAAATCTATAGGAGATGAGGCTGCATTAGAGGTCTATAAAAAGCTGATGGTGCATACCCGAGAAGTTGCCCTAGCCAGCACGGCTATCAAATATCTTTACTACGATACTTCAGTGATCAAGGATGATGAATGGCCTACCCCATTCAATAAGAAGGTACAGCATTCTGGTGACCTAGGCTCGCGTATGGAGCATGCTTTTAATGAAGTGCTCGATCATGAAGAGAAGGCCGTAATCATCGGGTCTGACTGTCCTGAAATCACAAGCGAAATAATAGAAGAAGCTTTCTACAAATTAGATCTGGCAGATGTCGTCATGGGCCCTACTTATGATGGCGGCTATTACCTACTGGGCATGAAAGCAAAGCACTCAGCGCTCTTTCAGGATATAGCCTGGAGCAGTGATAAAGTTTTTGATCAGACGAAGCAAAAGATAATTGAGCAAGGTCTACTCTTTACTCTTCTCCAAAAATTATCTGACCTAGATTACAAAGAAGATCTAGATAAGTTTCCTGCCTTCCAATAGCTTACTTCAACTTCATAATGACTCCCCCGCTGACCCATCTGCCCGGCATTTCCACTAGGTTGGTTTCCCTGTAAGTTTCATCTAATAAGTTGCTCGCTCTGAGAAAGATACTGTGCTCTTTATAAGCGTAATTAAGGTTCGCATTTACTACTATGTAATCTTCTAGAGAAACTCGATCATTATATTTCAATAAAAGATTTAGAGAGAGAGGACCGCAGCTGAAGTGTGGCTGTAGAATAAACTGATGTCTTAGATTTTCTAACTGGTTACGAGATAGCTCGAAGTCGGTTTCTTCAAACTCTGCATTCAAATAAGTATAACCTATATTGATATTAGACAGAAAGCTCTCTGACGAGAATGACCTTTTCAAGGTAAAATCAAAACCTTGATAAGTGGCTTCATTAAAGTTATCCGGAGTCCATTTCTCCTCTTCGCTCGCTCTATACCAATCTATCTGATCCGTTGCTTTTCTGCTGAAGTAACTCAAAGACGTTTCTAATCTAGGGAGATTATATTTCAGGCCCAATTCATAGGTAAAGGCAGTTTCTTCTGTCAAATTGGGGTTGCCTTCATTCCCTCTATCCTTGTAGTAAAGATCGGTGTAAGTCGGAATTCTGGTAGTCCAACCTACACTACTAAAGGCTTTCAAACTATTAGTCAAGGCATATCCCAGATCAATACCTGGATACGTTGCTAGGTCATAATCAGTAACCTGCAACAGCATCAGACCAACTGTCAAATCTAACCGCTCTTGTGCCAATAAAAATCTATTCTCTAGATGAAGCCCTAACTGATTTCTAGTATGTACGCCGACTCCGGTACTGTCCTGCAGATTAGAACTGTCTAAGTGCTGATAGCTGTAATCCACACCAAAGCCTAGGTCTCCTAACTTATGGCTGTAACTGTTATGCAACTCTGCTGTCCAGACTTCCGTCGTATGAAAATTTTGGAAGAACTCTGGATCTTGTCTATTGAACTGCCAGTTATCTACATTTCTCCTATAGCTGACTCTAGGGGACACCTTCAACTTACCGTACTGACTTTTTTCTTGTAGTGAAACGAAAGTAGTCTGGACCGTTTCATACTGGTCTATGAAGGTTTCATTGCCATAAAACCCATTGGCTCCAAAATCTCTATCCACATGTCCTGCCTTCAGCTCAAATTTTGCATTCTCAAGATTTAATTCAGATTGGTAAAGAATATTGGCTATGCTATAATCACTATTGTATCTGTAGCCGTCTGAAGCTCGATAGGCAGCACTCAGTTTTTGCTTGTATCCATTAATCGGTAAGGAGATGGAGGTTCTGACATTGGTCATATTATGTTCGCCATATTCTAGACCCGCTGTGACTCCAAAAGTTTCCGGTAATCTAGTAATTATATTTACCGCTCCTGCAAAGGCATTCTGACCAAAGATTCTTGCTGCAGGACCTTTGATTATTTCTACTCTTTCTATATCCTGAACGTCGAGAGGCAGATTCATCAAGTGATGACCTGTCTGTGGGTCCGATAACCTTACACCATCGACTAACACTAGGCTCTGCTCAAATGTCCCCCCTCTGATAGATAAATCTGCCTGTACACCTCCCACACCTCTTTGTCTTAGGTCCAAGCCAGAGACTGTCTGCAAGAGCTCATTGATATTAGTAGGATTGAGATTTAGTATCTCCTGATTTCTTATGACATTGATACTACGAGAATCTTCCGAAAAAGGAATCTCAAGTCTATTACCTAGAATCGTTATCTCTTCTATATCTGCTGCGAGACTGTCTATACCTGACTGTGCTGTTAAAGAGAGCCCAAACAACAAGATTACTAAAGTGTATGTAATTACTTTCATCTGATATTTTCAGATGGCGAATGTAGGCAATTGTCTCGTACGTCCTAACTACAGAACTAGTGCTATTGTCACAGAAGTGTAAAATGAAAATAAGCTGTCTCTAGATATTAGTATTCAGAATTAATCTATTAACTCTACTTCAGCTCCAAGACCTCCTTATGCACCATGATAGCTACTGTTTTCATAGCCGCATAAGATTTTGACATGTATAGATAGCCTTTAAAGGGACTGATCGTCCCCCAGCTATTTTTTATGATATAGTATTCTGTACCCTTCTGATCTTTAGCTGTACCTATAATGTGCATAAGGTGATCATCTGTAGTAGAAAACGACTCGAATCGCTCTTGTCTCAGTGCCTGAGTCACAACTACTTCTTTAGCTGGTGCTGTGAATAAATCTTTCCTGCCAGGCTTTGCTGGCAAGACAGCGATACCCTCTTTGGCTTCGAAGCCCTTATCACTTACATCCCCATCCCAAGCTACTGTGTAGCCACTCCTAAGAGCCTTATCTATGGTATTCATTAATTCATCTAAGGGTACATTTTGAAAACTACCATTAGAATAGTTATCAGGTATTTCTAATACGAAACTGGTATTAAATGGATGATGGGTGAATGAAGTCAGACTAATATAATTAGCTGGATCCACCTCCAAATAATCTGCAAAAGAATCTGGTGTATATTCCTTACCCTCATACTTAAACTTTTCTGGTGCTGCACCCATATACACATCCAAGATGGCATTCAATGCCACTGGCCATTTCCTACTCAGACGTTTAGATTTTAATACGCCATCTAAGAAGCCTTTCATGCCTGCTTCCATTTCACTATGGTTATGAGCAGTTTCTCCTTCCAGTAATCCAGAGTAAACGGACTCAGGGACAAGGCCTCCTCTTCTGACTATATTGATGAGATCATGCGAAAGGCTCCCTTGTGAGAAATTGGCCTTACCATGTCGGAGTAAGTAATTTCTGGCTTTGTCCTTGTAGATATTACGAACGACATACATTTCTGAGAGATCATGCTTACCCTTCCCCATTCTGAGAAGTTCTGATTCCAAAAAGGAAGAAGTAGCATAGCTCCAGCAGGTACCTGTATTAGCCTGATTCTTAACAGGAGTAGATTCTAGGTCTATGGTATGCGTAAACTTGTACTGTGCAGATAAGCTCAATCCAAAAGTCAAGGCAAGTAATAAATTAAATATCTTCATCGTATGTATATATCTTGCTGGCTAATATAGCTAGACTCTAACAATATCCACGACTTCTTATTCTATGAAAAAATTCCTTAAGATATTATTCATTCTCGTAGGGATACTAGCACTAGTCTATATCGTAGGTCCTAAGGCAAAATATGAATCAGTAGACAACAAAGTCTTTCAGCTTAATCTCCATCTAGACCATCTGGATGAGTATGTCGTCAAAAGAGAAAGCCTTACGCCTGACATCAAACCAGACAACCAATCTAGAATTACTTGGTACGATAGCATACAGACTACTGAGTACGCCGTCGTGTATTTACATGGCTTTGAAGCATCATGGGCGGAAAGTGATCCTATCGTTAGAAATTTTGCCAAGAGATATGGCTGCAATCTTTATGAAGCCAGGATATCGCAGCAAGGAAGAACAGACATAGATGCCCTTCTTGATGAATCACCTAAGGGTATGGTAGATTCTGCCAAAGAAGCCATCGCAATTGGTCGCCTACTAGGTAGAAAGCTAATTGTAATTTCATGTTCTACGGGTTCTACCTACAGCACCTACTTAGCAGCTAACGATCCTAGCATCTATGCACAGATTATGACCTCGCCTAATTTTGATCTCGCTGATCCCAATTCCAAATTACTCACCAAGCCCTGGGGTAAGCAAATACTCCGCAAGATTATAGGAGAGGACTACAGAGAATTCACTCCGCCACCCGGAGCAAAACCTTACTGGAACAATAGGTATAGGATCGAAGGTCTTATAGCGCTGAGAGCTCTGATAGATCAGACGATGACTGAAGAGATATGGAGACTTAACAAGACCCCAATCTTCATAGGGTACTATTACAAAGGCGAAAACGAAAAAGATAACATCATATCTGTAGAGGCTATACAAAGATTCTCAGAACTCATTTCTACATCAAAACAACAGATCAGAATAGTCCCGATCTCTGAGGGCTATGGCCATGTCATCAGCTCCAAATACATGAATGACAAATGGGAAGCGACCCAAAACGAGATCTTTGATTTCGCAGAAGAAGTACTGCACTTAGAACCCGTGAAAGAGAATCTCAGTATTTCCTACTAGGTCTTTCAGCCATCGCCTTAGGGGTTTACCCTAGTTTTACGTATTATTTTATATTTTAATATCAATACAGCTCTACATAGCTTAATTTTGTAGAGCAAATTATAAGCCCACCCCTTTTTACTTCCCCGTTCTTTGCAATAAGTCCCATTAGAAGTTTACCTACAAAAGGACTTATATGCAATTGAACAACTTTCTTTATCCATTAGTATTCATCAGTTTTTTATTTATCAATCAAAGTGCCACTGCTTCTCATATAGTCGGTGGTGAGATATCGTATACCTTTCTTAGATTCAATTCTGATGAATCAAGGGTCGACTATGAAGTGACCCTAAAACTCTATCGTGACCCAGTAGGAATACCCTACGAGCAGTTTACCAGCTTCGGCATTTTCCAACAAGAAACCTGGGGAGCATGGAAATCGTATGAGGTAGTCCGTGATGTCCCCCTAGGAGCAGTGAGAGAAATAGGGAGGGACCAAGACCCTTGTAAACTCAGAAGTCTCAATGAAGAACGGCTAGAGGAAGCCACCTACACCTTTGAGGTTACTTTAGAAGTAGGCAACAATAATTATCTCATCTCTTACCAGAAGGGATTCAGAAATTACACCATTACCAACATAGAAGGCGGTGGAGACATAGGGTCAGTCTACGATATTCTGATTACTCCTGAGGCGCTCAGAAATGGTAGTAGCAGCCCTACGTTCGTCGGGATTCCGCCGATATTTATTTGTTCAGGCTTTGATCTGGAGATTGATAACTCTGCAATAGATGCTGATGGTGATGAGATCATCTATTCATTCTGCACACCTTCTATCCCAGGTCCAGAAAAGAATGGACCCGGTTGCTGTGGCTGCCAATCACCTGATCCAGAGATCTGCCTTCCACCCTATAATGATGTCGTCTATGTCCCACCCTATACAGCTCAGAATCCCATGGGCAACTCAACACTAAAAGTCAACAGCACTTCTGGACTCATTACAGGGACTCCTGAGTTAACGGGTTCTTATGTGGTTGCCGTCTGCATAGAAGAATATCGGAATGGTGTTTTGCTTACTAAAACCAAAAGGGATTTTGAATTCAATGTGGTTCAGTGTACCGAAAACCTCATTGCCAAAGTCCAATCAGACACCTATCTAGCCAATCCAATTATCCATCAAGATTCTGTTGCCTATTTTGAATCCTGCAACGAACTAGATTTTCAGTTTATCAATGAAAGTGTAGACGAGAACTTCATCCAAGATTATGCATGGCAATTTTATGACGGGACTGGTTTATTAGTTTCTGAGAGAACTGGTCTTGATAACAGAGATTTGATTCTTAGTTTTCCTGCTGCTGGTGTCTATGATGGCTATATGATTCTAAACGATGGAGGCACCTGTCTAGACACTGCCTTTTTGCTGGTCAATATTATCCCAGAAATCGATCCTCTTATCTCTATAAACTTTGACAGTTGCGTTGCTGGACCTATAAGTTTTGAAGTCTCTTCTGATTACGATTTATCTGCTATCACTTGGCAATGGATGCTTGGCGATGATGGCGTAGAATCCAACCAAGCCTTTCAATATGAATATGAACTAAGAGGCTCCTATCCAGTCTCCCTCGCTGTCTCAGATGAGTATGGCTGCACTGACGAGGCTTCTTTTACTCTGGACTGGTTTCCTTATGAGTTAGTACCCCCTGACACCTTAGTCAGAGATACCCTCCTCTGCCACATGGATTCGATTTTTATCTACGACTCTTGGATATTCCAAGCGGGAACTTACTTAAACTATATTGCCTCAGAGTTTACAGGTTGTGATTCTATAGTAGAAAGGATTACTGTCGATTTTGATAGCAGTATTCCTGTTGTGAATTCTGAAGAAACGATATGTCAAGGCAGCTCTTACTTTTATAATAATGGTTGGATCTCAGAGGCTGGGCTATATTATGACACCTTGAGCTCTATGCAGGGTTGTGATAGTGTGGTATCTCTGAGCCTAGACTTCTTCCCTCAGAACTACTCTGTAACCGAGCGAGGTCTTTGTGCAAGCGAGAGCTTCCAATTTGGGGATGTAATAATAACGTCTGCAGGCACCTATATTGATACTCTACCTGACCTGAATAGTTGTGATAGCATCTCAGAACTAAGAGTCTCAATCATTGCTGAGAAAGAAACCTATCTAGAAGATGGCTTCTGTGAGAATAGACCTTACCTCTATGAAGGGGTACTGATCTCAAGTCCTGGAGAATACGAATACAACTACACTTCTGTATGGGGTTGTGACAGTATTGTCTATCTAAACCTAGAGAGCTACCAAACCTATAACTTCGATGTCGAAGCAGAAATATGTGAGAATGGTAGCTATACCTTCGGGAATGAAGAACTAACCGAGGGTGGCGATTACATTAAAATATTTTCTTCCATAGACGGTTGCGATTCTATAGTCGTACTAGACCTGATAGTAAGAGAGGAATCCAACTATGAATTCAAAGACACTATTTGTCTCGGTGAGACCTATGCCTTTGGAGAAATAGATCTCAGAATTCCTGGGATTTACTATGACACCTTGACAAATAAAAATAGTTGTGATAGCCTAGTAATTCTAGACCTTGTCGTCGGACAGAATCTTACACGGATAAATGTAGACGACGAACTAGAATTGGATTTTGGAGAATCTATACTTTTAGAGCCCAACAGTACAGGAGAAGATCTAGTCAGTAATGAATGGTCAGAAGTGGATGAGATTCTTGCTTATACTCTCCAGCTAGACTATGTCGTTTCTGATGATGAATGGGTATACTTCGAAAGCACCAATAGACTGTTCTGTGTAGCTTTGGACTCCGTGTTTATAAGATCTATTCTAGATATCGACATTTATTTTCCTAATGTCATTAGCCCTGATGGAGATGGATTTAATGATGTCTTCAACATAGGTGCTAGTCCTACTCTAGCAAAGTCCCAACTCAATATCTATGACCGATGGGGTAACTTAATCTACGAAGGGCCTGTCACTGAGGATAGAAATATCGAGCAAGGATGGGATGGCACCTATAGAAATCAAGCTGTCCCTATAGGCACTTATACCTATGTGGTCAGAGCTGAATTTATCAATGGAGAAGAAAAAGTATACGGCGGAGAAGTAACTGTCATCCGATAAGAGTTAAAGTTATTCTGTGATTACAGTAGCGATATAGGGATTGTCTCTGGATACAGTTCTTAGTGGAACCTTAGATAATTCTGAGCCCAATAAGCTATGTAAGATATCTTCTCCTGCGATAGCTGAAGCTCTATAATAACTGTGTCCACTCATACGCATGGGCAACATTTTCTCATCCATAACGTGAGACATATTTATGAACAGCAACTGCTCAGAAAACTGAGTCTCCGCATCAGGACCATCCAGTCCTAGTCGTTCCTTCTTATTCAGTTGTCTACTGAATCCTAGAGTTAAATCTTTGTTGCTGTAATATACTGTGGCCCGGTTACAGTATGCTTTTATTCTCGCAAGTGGACCAGCAGGTGTAAACACATCGATATCTAAGTCTGGTGCAGCAAATACAATCTGATCAAAGTACTTTTTAGGCTCGGATATAGATACTAGGACTTCCTTGAAAAGCTCACAACCTAAAGAGTGATTCAATACATCGAATTGTATGGTTTCTTTTCCATCCCAAGACTGCACTTGAGCAATGAACCCAATCAGCATCTTAGCTATATCATCTGCTACTTTGTATACATTGCCCTTATCAATTTTATATACAGGATTATTTCCTGGCCATTTTATTGTGATCAATCTAGCTATATCCGAATTTTCTGGAGCAATGTACTTTTCTTCCAGGTCATACTTTGTATATCGGAGATTCATTTTCTGGCCACCCATCATACCATGTATGTAAAAGAGAATATCATCCTTATTCTCAACGAAAGCTGGATCTTTTTGGAGTAGATACAAAAAGGTATCTAGAGATGCGGTTTTATAATAGGCGTATGAAGTGGAGTCTGTTTCTCTAAAATCTATTTCATACTCAAAGAGCACAGTGTCCTCTTCCAGACTGACTTCAATATTATAAGATCTGTCCGCTTTTTCATACTTGGCCTGAGCACATAAAAAGATACTAGGCCAAAGACTAAGCAATAAACTATACTTCCACTTTATCATACGCTGTAATAACGATAATTTATAAAGAACGTTTCAATAAAGGAGTAGAAATCCCTTACTAATTCAGCATCATAGATCCTCTGGGGCCTTCTATCACCACGGATATCTCAGTGACGGGTCCTAGCTCTATATCTATCTGTCCTAACAATTTTCCCAAAAGTGCTTGTAGTTGATTGTCTTCCCTAGAGTGAGTAAAAGTTATTGACAGGATAGCTGCCTGCGACTCTGACAATCGCTCTGCTGGGTGATACGGGCTACTAGACCAGTCGATCACAAAGGGTACTAATTCGACCAAAGGCTCAGCCTGAGGTAAGAGCATATTCCATTTAAGAAGTCCGTCATCAAGCAGTCTTCTTTGTCCTTCTTCCATCTGAGCCAGCTGAGGATTAAACGCCTTAATAAGTTTTTGGTCTGCAATAATATCTTCTGAAGAAATAGCCCATCTGGTCAGCTTAGGTTTAGATATTAAATCGATACCCATCCAACGAGGCATAGCCACTTCGCTATTGTCCTCATCTATCGCTAAGATTTCGAAATAACATCGCTCCCCTAATTTGAAAAGTGCATTCTTGGTGCCCTTAGTTAGATGTCTACCTCCGATGACTGGTATGACGCCTATAGTGTCAGAGAACTCCTGCATGCTCTGCTCTAGGTTAGGAACACAGTAGACCAGGTGATCTAAATTTCTATTGCCTAATTTCATAAGCTTAGTTTACCTTAAATAGAATTATAATTATGCCTTTTATACCAATATCGATTTCTGGCTCGTTATAGCTGATATCCATTTATATGTCTTCAGTCTTCAAAGCTATACTATTCTTTTCAGCCATTATTTCTTTTACAGGAATCTATAGTCAGGAACGAGCAGGATTAGTACTGGGGCAATATAATGGCGTCAATGCACTTAGCCTCAATCCTGCCAATAGTTTCAATTCCGCAAATAACTGGGACGTACAATTAGGTGGCGCTCATTTATTCATGCAAACCAACTATGGCTTTGTCACTCAAAGTAATCTCTTCAAACTACTAAAGAATCACGAATCTGTATTCATCCCAGAAAGAAGATCAGATATCATCACGCATCCCGACACTATGGTCATGCGCTTCAATGAAAATGGGAATACCAGAGCAGACCTAAAGGCTGAAATATTAGGGCCTGGTTTTCTATTCAGATTTAGGGAAAAGTACACCTTAGGGCTGTCTACAAAATTTAGGAGTCT
>CAKZVK010000048.1 GCA_937921825.1 uncultured Saprospiraceae bacterium | reverse complement strand
TAAGGTTTATGGGTTGCAGAATTATAATTAGAAATGATCTCTAGAAGCTGACCATTCGTAAAACCACATCTACAGGGATAGGCAGACATGATATTACCCACTTGAGGTTGGTAGTATGCACCATTAGGATCTAATAACTCATGTGTAAATTCACAATCGGTAATAAACTCTTCCATATTCACTAGCTCTGGCAATACATCAGAATAACTTCCAGCAACATCATTATAGAGACCGAATGGATCCGTAGGCGTATCACAGATGCCATCTCCCGAGGTACTGCAATTAGGATCATCTACCAGCTCTAGGTCATTACCAAAGTAAGTGTCTCGCAATGCAAAATAATGTCCTAAGTGATGGGCCAATTGCCCTTCTAGGCTATCGTCACATTGATCTGTTTCTAGAAAAATGAATTCTCCATTTTCTTGATTTATTCCATTGTAGGTAGAATAGCCGCAAGTTGCATTAGGGATAGAACCGAGGATGAAGATATTGATACGACGCGGCTTACCATGTAAGACTTGCAGTTCTCTAAATCTTCGTTGGTCTACCAGATTATGAAAAGTATAATTGTTTATCAGATTTATCTCACAGGCATTAAATGACATACAGATGGGTTCAAAGAAAGCAGAAACCTTCTCCATGAGTTCCATGACATCTTGTCCAGATAAGTAAGGTTGTCGTGTGGTAGAATCTACAGAGAGATGCACCAGGACAGGGAATGATTTTTCTATACAGGGAAGATGTTGTGCCTTACTATCAAGACCTTGCCCATAACTGAGCGGTATTAATAAGACTAGTAGGCAAAGAGTGATAAGATAGCGCATATATAATGATTTAGAGTCTTGGACAGATTTGGATAACTTTCATATCGGCCTTCGGCAGAATATTGATAATCTTATAGACGCCTATCTCATAGGCTCCAAATGAATCATTGTAAGCAGAGGCACTGGAGGTTGTCATGTCAAAGGCACCATTAACTTTCCATCCTCTGAAATCAAATCCTATGAGGAACTGTAGCGCATCATTGAAGCGATGCCCTAAACCAAATTCTAGGTCATGCTTGCCTACTTTAAATCCATTGATGACTTGTATGACAAATTCTGAAGCTTGTTCTGAATTAGTATAGAAAAAACGAGGTCTTAGTCCTGTCGACTTACCCGTTAGGAAAACGAATTCTCCATGTATATTTAACCTCAAAGGAATATAGTCTAAGTTGCCATTGGCTAAGCTCTGTCTTGAAAGTTTTAGGTGGTAGAGACTTGCTCCAAAAGTAGAGGACACTTTTTTGTTGTATATCAAACTATAGGTCAGACCAAGTCCATAATCAAAAGCGGACTTGTCATAGTTCTGAAAGAGCCTTTGAATGTCTTCTCCATGACCTTGTCCTCTGATCGAATTTGGTGTTTCGTAATTAGCTGAGGTTAGATTTCTATTGATCGAGACTCCTTGGAAACCTAGACTGAATATCTGACTGTCACCGATAGGAATATGATAACTTGCATTCAAACCTGTACGGGTGGACCCAAAGCTAAAATCCCCAGACAAATCATTGTCTAGATAAGTACCTACGGAGAACCAATCGTTTTTAAAGAGTTTGAAATTAAGATTGTACTCTAAGAAGAGACCTTGTGATTTGTAGCCCTTGTTAAAAAATTGGCTAAACTGATCTCTGTATATGCCACCTACTTTCATCGTACCCCTAAAGTCTCCTGTCAGAGCGGGATTTAGATTTTGTGGAGAGCCATCATAATTTGTAAAGTGGAGATCTTGCCCAAATGAACTGAATATAGATCCTACAATAAGTAATAGAGTGAAAGTTGCATACTTAGTCATATGAGTATGTAATGTCATGATCTTAATGAAAGTTATCCTAATTTAACCTCTTTTTTTAAGAATCAGTGGTTTCTAGAATATAATGTTCTCGTCTCCTTATTGTATAATCAATAGACTTAGCGCTTTGTCTTTAACAACACAACTCCCAGGACTCTATGTATTAGATACCGATAACAAGGGAAGGGCTGTCTACTGTGCAGAAGAAATTCTGGCAGGTAGTCTGATAGAGTTATGTCCAGTAATCGTACTCAGTAAGCAAGATACACAAGCCATACATAATACGACCTTGCATGATTACTACTTTATGTGGGACCTAGAAGAGGGGAGTTCGGCGATAGCGCTAGGATATGGTTCTCTATATAATCACTCCGAAAAGGCTAATGCAGAGTTTCTTATTGCTCCTGAGTCAAGAGAAATAAAAATCATGGCCACGGCTGATATTCCTGCAGGTGAGGAAATCACTCTCAATTATATAGCTCTGAAAGAGAGTGGGGTAGAACTATGGTTCGACCCCAAGTAATTATTCTCCTATCGTTTCTTCTAAGACTGAAGTACTAGCGACATTGAAATAGCCTAAGACTGTCTTGCCATCCGCACTCTGTAGATTTCCTCTAGTATTGGCTAGTGGTTCGGCAAAGATGCTGTTGTTGCTATTTAGTAATTGATCTCTTAGAACTTCCATGTAGAAGAAAGCCTCATTGGTGATAGAGTGGATTTCTACTCTTATGGTATCTCCTTCTACCCATGGAATAGGAGCAAAGTTTTCGTCTATGGGATTATTTAATTCCTGGATAGGCTGAATAAAAACAAGATTGTCTACTTCAGAACCTGAACTAAAAGCTGCATCGAAAGCAATGTTTAGCTCACCGGGCTTATTGAGGTATTCACCGTTTTTATAGGTCTTTATCCAGTAACTATCACCTCTACCTTCTAGATCTGTCGCAAAGAAATTACAGTAGATGCCATCATCTACAAAAGCTTCACCTTCCCTCAGTTCTTGATAAATAGAATCTATTTCTGGCACTCTGTTTTTTACGGCGGTACCCGTTATTAAATTTCCAGCTAGGTCTATTTCTATAGTGTATTCTGTCCCGACAGGCTCATCTAACCATTCATCTAAGGGGCTTGCTAGCTCATAGTTACCATTATTATCCACAGATTCGAAGGTATGTGTCTTACCTGTAGAACTGATTATCGCTATGGCTGCTTCATTGATCCCTGCTACAAAGCTAGAATCAAAGTATGGCTGCGAATAGGATAGTTTGATTGCCTTTTTAGTATCGGGAATATTATCTAACCATGCGTCTACAGTCACTAAGTCTTCTGCTGGATCTGTAGTCACATCTATGGGGTCTTCGCAAGCTGCGAATAAGAGTGCCGTTATTGCTAAGGTGTATATAAGGTATTTCATAGCTCTTAGTTGAATTTGAAGTTGTAAGAAACAGAAGGAATAAAATTACCGACTACAGAGAGTCTTGTAGCTTGGGTAGAGATCACATCACCGACTCTAGCATCTATATCTGTGGGCTCAAAAAAGATAGAAAAGGCATTTCTTCTACTGTATAGATTATAGATCGAAAAGACCCATTCACCTTGCCACTTGCCATTCATCTTCGGTTTGCTCTGTCTGGTCGCTCCGATATCTAATCTGTGGTAATCTGGGATTCTTACATTATTTCTTGTGTCATTACCATTATGAGGTACTATGTAACCTTGCTGCTCATATCTAGAAGTAGGGAAGGTCGCCGGAGTCCCCGTAATGTAGGCAAAGTTGGCACTCAAGCTCCACTTGTCACTCAGTTCATAGAAGGTAGTCAAACTGAGGTTATGTGTCTGATCAAAACGGGTTGGATACCAATTGCCTTCTGCGATACCCTCTATCTTATTTTCAGTTCTCGCTAGTGTATAACTTAACCAGCCCGTAAAGACACCTTTGCTCTTCTTGAACATAAACTCTGCACCATAGGCTCTGTTTTGTCCTTCTAGTAGATCTCCTTCTAGAGCAGGATTAAGTAAGAGGTCCGCGCCATCTATATAGTCCACTGTATTGGCGACCTTTTTATAATAGAGTTCTGTGCTGATCTCGTAAGTATTATCTGCGAGATTTTTGAAGTATCCTAGAGCGACCTGATCAGCCATAAGAGGCTTTATATTATTAGTGGCTGGCGTCCATACATCTACTGGTGTAGAGGCTGTCGTGTTAGACACGAGTTGTATATACTGTGCCATACGGTTGTAGCTTGCTTTTAGGGAGCTACTACTATTCAGTTGGTACTTAGCGGCTAGTCTCGGTTCAAAGTTAGAGTAGGTCTGAATAGATTCCCACTGATCAAAAGATTGGACTCCAGTAACAGGTTTTCTTCTACCCAGTTCTGTCTGTCCAAAAGTATAGGCATCTCCTTTACCTGTGTAGTTAAAGTAAGACCATCTCAGACCATAATTCAAAGAAAGTGCATCGTTAATCTCTTGCTCGTTTTCGATAAATAGGCCAGACTCTATGGCATACTTGTTATCTAATCCGATGTCCTGAGAGATGCCTTCTGAGACACCTACAGCATTGCCTGGCTCAAAGGTGTATACGATAGCTTGTCCACCAAACTTGATAAGATTCTTAGGATTTAGAAACCAAGTGAATTCTGGTTTTGCACTGTAGTTTATAATTCTTGCATCCCAGTCAAATCTATCTTTCGCAGCGTCTCCAAAGCTGATTCTATAATCATAATCGGAATAGTACAACGTCAGGTTAGCGAATAGTTTATCACTGAATAAGTGATTCCATCTAAGAGTCGTCGTCGAATTTCCCCAATCAAATCCTGCTGCTGATCCGAACGAAAACTTATCTCTACCTAGGTATCCTGAAAGAAATACCCTGTTCTTGTCATTGATCTTATAGTTGGTCTTCAAGGTAAGGTCGTAGAAGCTCAGACCTGTATCTCCTAGGTCTTCATCTAGGAATGGCTTGGCGAGAACATCGATATAAGATCTACGTCCAGCGATTATAAATGAAGACTTATCTTTTATAATTGGTGCCTCTATGGAAAGTCTACTGAAGATGGCTCCTACACCGCCATTGATGGCTAATTGCTTATTATTACCTTCTTTCATTCTAACATCGAGGATAGAAGCCAGACGACCGCCGTATCTAGAAGGAATACCACCTTTGATAAGTTTTACATCCTTTACGGCATCGGGGTTAAAGACTGAGAAGAAGCCAAATAGGTGTGAAGAATTAAAGACGGGAGCTTCATCGAGTAATACTAGATTCTGATCTATAGCTCCACCTCTGACATTGAAGCCAGTTGCGCCTTCACCTACTGTCGAGACTCCAGGAAGTAATTGTATACTTCTGATAATTTCTACCTCTCCGAGCAGGGTAGGCATTTTCTTTATAGTTCCAATGTCTAGTTTATTGACAGACATTTCTACGTTCGTGACATTTTCGTCTTCGGGTTCAGCGGTGATGACGACTTCTTCTATGACTTCTGATTCTTCCGCTAGTTCTATATCTAGTTTGGTGTCTGCGTTCAGTTCCACAGATTTTACTGTAGAGTTAAATCCTAGATAGGCATATTCTACGGTATAGCTTCCTGCTGGTACGGAAATGGAATAGTAGCCATACTCGTTAGAGGTCCCTCCTGCAGCATTTTCTTTGATAAAAGCAGTAGCTCCAATCAAGGTTTCTCCACTACTCCCATCTTTGATATAGCCACTAAGGGTAACCAAGTCTTTGTTTTGGCCTAAGCCACTTGTAGAGTATAAAAGTGTGAAAATTAAAACGGCTAGTATTGTTCTCATATGAATCATTTGCAGTGCAAAGATTTGAATCTTTTTTAAGTAATTAATTAACCTTGGTTAATAAGTATAACAAACTTCTTCTCCGAGGCAATTGTTTAAACCAAAGACTAAAAATAAAGGAGCAAGATAGATTGGTATAGATAATCAGATGATCCTCTAGTTATAATAGACGAACAGGACCAAGATCGATTCGGACCTTAACCAAATGTGTACTGAACTAAGAAAGGTAAAGAAGCCTCGGCTCCCTACTGGTGGTATGCAGAATTATGAACTAAAGTAGCTCCACAACCCGCACAAGCTGTAGCAGATCCACCTCCTCCAGCACATCCAGCATTACAGATGTAGTGCCATACTCCAGAAGCATTCTGAGCAGGTTCTGGTGTCGTCGTAGGAGGGGTAATGGCACCGCCTGGCGCTACAGGTGTAACCGCGGGCGCACCTATTCCATTGACTATAGGATTGGTGATAGACCCTACATTAGTTCCAGCATTGGTCGTTGTAGTTGGTGTAGTAGCCCCCGCAGCATGATAGCCTTGGTTATGGACTAGGGTAGTACCACATACAGCACATGGCGTTGCTGATCCAGCTCCTCCAGCACAACCTGATGGACAGGTATAATGCCATACACCTTGTGCATTCTGAGGTGGCTCAGCAGTTGCAGGAGGTGGTGTAGTAGTCGTACTAGATACAGGAGCAATAGGCTCGTAATTCTCATCCAGAATAGCTCCAGGTCTCTCTGGTGCATCTTTGCAAGAGTAAATAAGCACAAGAGAAAAGATTAATAGTAAGGATGTGAATTTCATAGTATCTGTATTAAGGGTATAAAAATGACCTACTAATGCCTAAAAAACAAATAAAGACAAGGCTTATTTAGCTAAAGTAGAGAGTCAGGAAAGGGTAGTCGTTAGAAAATACTCATTGAGCCACTTAAATCAAGGAATAATTTGCCTACTAATTTCCTAATTATCAATCATCAATTATCACTTATCCATTATCCATTATCCATTGTCAATTATCCGTTATCCATTGTCAATTATCAATCATCAATCATCAATCATCAATCATCATCATCAATCATCATTTGTCATTTATCCATTGTCAATTATCCATTGTCAATTATCCATTATCCATTATCCATTATCAATTAGAAAAATCACCACTTCATTACAATCTTACCTATAGACTGTCTAGTCTCAAGATAGCTATGTGCCTCAGCCAGATCTTCAGCAGCGAACGTCTTAGAGATGATCGGCTTGATGATACCTTCTTCTACCATTTCCATGACCCCATTAAAGGTTCTTTGGAACAGTTTAGGTTTGTGGTCGGCTATTCTCAGCATGTTTACAGCGATCATGGACTTAGAACTCATTAATAGTTGGAGAGGAGAGAATACCCCAAAACCTGCTACGACTCCTAGGCTCTTCAGTTTATTGCTACCAGAGACTTGGGCTGCTGCACCAAAGTTTACCATGGTACCACCGGGCTGCAGTAATTTCCAACCTTGCTTGAAGGCTTTACCTCCTATACTATCGAACACAAAATCCAGTTTGTTACCATTGAGGGTTTGTGAGATAACTTTAGAGAAATCTTCCGAGGTATAATCAATAGGGAAGTCTACTTGATTGTCTCTGAGGGCTTGCTGTTTTTTGGTAGAGGCCGTTCCGAATACGGTGCAACCTTTAGACTTGGCGATCTGTGTCAGGATAGTACCGACGCCACCAGCAGCAGCTTGTACTAGGATCTGATCTCCTTCATACAGATTGACACAGTGGATTGCACAAAAGTGGGCTGTACAAGCTTGAGTGGCCAATGCCGTTCCTGTTTCAAAATCAATGTTGTCAGGAAGTAAAGCGACCCCTTCTTTCATGGTTTTAGAGTATTCAGCATAGCCTCCAAATCTTGTAAGCGCAGCGACTCTGTCCCCAACACTAACATGGTCCACTTCAGCTCCCACCTCTGCCACTATACCTGCTACATCATAGCCTAAGACTGCCGGGTTTTTAGGTGCATCAGGATAGAGGCCTCTTCTAGCCACGACGTCCGCGAAGTTCAGTCCGAAGCATTCATTTTTTATGAGGACTTCATTGGGAGCGATAGACGGTCTAGTGACTTCTTTTATTTCGAAGGCTTTGTCAGCCGCTCCATATTTCTGAAGATATATTGCTTTCATACTGTTTTTATTTGGC
Source organism: uncultured Saprospiraceae bacterium (assembly GCA_937921825.1). GTDB lineage: Bacteria > Bacteroidota > Bacteroidia > Chitinophagales > Saprospiraceae > RFSX01. Next base: position 50,442 of record CAKZVK010000048.1, on the reverse strand, counting down.
AAACATTTGGGTGAGGTCTTTGAAGGCCTTAAACTCTAGGGCATTGCCACAAGGGTCTAAGAAAAACATAGTGGCTTGCTCTCCGGGTTGACCTTCAAATCTGATATAGGGTTCTATAACAAATTTTTGTCCATGGGCTTTTAGTCTAGCCGCAAGTGCTTCCCATTCTTCCCAAGTAAGGACCACCCCATAATGAGGAACTGGTACCTCATGTCCATCTACTTCATTGGTATGTATTTGCTCCTCAGAAGCGGGCTTATAATGAATGACAAACTGGTGGCCATAGAGATCGAAGTCTACCCATTTTTCATCTGATCGACCTTCAGGACAACCGAGTACCTCTCTATAGAAAGTTCTAGCCAGTTGCACATCATGCACTGGAATAGCGACATGAAAGGGGGGGATATTATTACTCATTATTTAGGTTTTATGGTGTTCTGCTAAATTCTGATTTGGGATACCATTTGGGCCATTCTCTGGAGTTGGATATTCTTTCTCCTATACTAAAGTACAATTCTGCATCCTGTACCATGCCTTCCATTATCCAAGTCTTCGGATCATATTCATCAGCAGGGGCATGATACTTTTTGGCGACGAATTCATCTTTCTGTTCCTTGGCATATTCCTTACCTTTTTCAGCATGGTCATAAGCGCCCTCTGCATAGAGTGCAGGGACCCCTTTCTTAGCAAAGTTAAAGTGGTCTGATCTATAGAAATATCCTTTCTCAGGTTCTTGTTCTGCCATGATGTAGCGGCCTTGTTTCTGGGCAGCCTCTTCAGCATATTCATCCATCTGAGAATGTCCTTTGCCAGTAATGGTTACATCTTTCATTTTACCTAAAGGATTGACACCATCCATATTGAGATTACAGACCATCTTGGAGAGGGGCACCGTAGGATTTTCTACATAATATTCTGACCCAAGGAGTCCTTGTTCTTCAGCTGTCACGAATAGAAAGAGGATGCTTCTTTCTGGTTTGGTCTCTGCATTCTGATGGGCTTCTGCTAGAGCGAGTAGGGTAGCTACACCACTAGCATTGTCTAGAGCCCCATTGTATATAGAATCACCTTCTACAACCTTACCTATACCGATATGGTCCCAGTGTGCCGTGTAGACAATATATTCTTCAGGGTACTTGGAGCCTCTGATCATCCCCATTACATTCTTTGAGATACATTCGTCGTAGCGGTTATTTACCGCAGCAGTAACTTGAGCTTTCATAGGCTTGGGCTTGAAATTGGGTTTTCTAGCCGCTTTCATCTCTGCTGTAAAGTCCATACCACAGGTTCTAAAAAGCTCTACTGCCTTATCCAGATGTATCCATCCTTTGATACCACAGTCTGCTGATCGGTCTATGCCAGATAGTCCTTGCTGAGGTCCAGTCCATGAGCTCTGTACAACGAACCAAGGGTAACCAGCTGTAGGAGTCGTATGTATCATGAGTAGACCGGCTGCTCCCATCTTGTCAGCCATGTCATATTTATAATCCCACCTCCCCGCATAGGTCATGATGTCTCCATTGAAAAATTCTGGATCATCACCTCCGTAACCAGGATCATTAATGAGGATGACAGCTGTCTTTCCTTTCATATCTATCCCAGCGTAGTCATTCCATCCTTTCTTTTCATCTACGATACCGTAACCACAAAAGACAAGCTCAGAATTCTCTATAGAGATGCGATCAGTTTTTCTTTCTGAATGTATGACAAAGTCTTTGTCTTTTTTCCAGAGCAGTGGTCTGCCACCTCCAGTGATTTTCATTTCGTCATCTATAGCCCCGTCCAAAGTCAATAAAGGTACATCTTGGGTATACGACCCCTTGTTGCCAGGTTCTAGCCCCATATTCTTGAGTTGGGTTTCTATGTAGTCTACGGCCATTTTTCCACCTTTCATACAAGGCATTCTACCTTCATACTTATCTGAGGCTAGCTCTGCAAGATGGGTCCTAATCGTATTAGCAGAGATGGGAGAACTTTGCTGTGATAGAGTAGTGGAATGTTCTAGCTTCTCTGCTTCCTGCTTACATCCAAGACTCATAGAAAGGAGAAGGATGATAGGTACTAATTTCTTTATCAAGAGGATAATATTTTAATTATTAACTGGTTAAATATGAGTGACTAAAAGTAATTAAGATTCTCTGAAAGAAGCTGAATAGTTTCTAAAGCTTATTAAAATCTAGTGTTTTATCATAGGGTTATAAATCATGACAAACTGAAATATTGTAAGTTTAATGCTCAGTCAATGCAAATGAATATGAGATCGAATCTAAAAATTGTTTCAGTGCTCGGCCTATTGCTGATGAGTGCTCTTTACTCGCAAGCCCAAAGACCCGTTCCTTATGAAACAGAAAGTTCTGGCTTTGATATTGGGATCAATGTGACCTCTGTTATTTCCACTTTTGTTGGGAATGAGAGTAGCCTAAGAGCCACAGACTTACCAGTATATCTGAGATGGACTAAAAAGAATTCGGCTATCAGATTAGGCCTAGGTGCTCGAGGAACTACAAATGAGTTTTTTGATGGTGTGACAGGTGTTAACCGACAGACGAAACAGCAAGAGTATTCCACAAGGTTGGGTCTAGAAGTCAATAGGCCCATAGATAAAAGGTGGCAATTTTATTATGGATTAGATCTCGTCGGCAATGCTGTCCTTGGTGATACAGATGTGTTCACACAAGATATCTTCAGGGTCGATCAGAGGGTATTAGAATTTGGAGCTAGTCCACTAATAGGCTTTAGGTATTTTGTCGGAGAACGATTCTACTTGAGTACGGAAGCTAATATGACCTACCTTCATAACATTACTAAGACTGTACAATCATTCACAGATGGGCTAGGGATTCCTCGTTCAAATGAGATGACAACCAACGGCTCCAACTTTACCTTAAATGCACCAGTTTTCATTTATATCAACTATAGACTGAAATAATTGTGAAGTACTTAGTTCTTATTCTCATTTCTTTCTCCACCTATAGTACTCAACTATTGAGTCAAGAGGCTTCAGCGAAAAATCAATTTATTGGCTTTAATATGACGGAGATGATCAGCCAGTTTATTCCTTTCACTGATAAGGTGGAGTTTTCTGGCCCTTTCCAATTCCTCTATAGAGTAGGGAAAAATGGCAAGATGATGAATGTCCAATTAGGATTCGAAGGGGACAGAGCAGACAGACTAGGCTATGGTCATTTGGCTTTGGGATTTTCGAAGCTGAAAGAACTTAATGAAAAATTCTACATCGTATTTACGGGTAATTTGGTCTTTCATTCTGGGACATTAAATCTAGAACGAGAAGAGTTATTCATTTTCAATCAATCTGGATTGGGAATCTCTGCTGCAGCAGGCTTTGGGTATAAGCTATCATCAAGGGTATCTATCTATTCGGAGGCCTCCTATCTATGGCGAACCTTTGATATAGGAGATGGGGATATACGGTTTTTGCCTCCTGTAGGTGTTTTTATCGTTGCAGATATTAGATGAGAATGATTTCTCGTAAAATTTAATACGAATGTACGGAAAGTTACCAGTAAGTTTTGGCCATTGCCAAGACCAGTCTGTCAAATAGCCTTTGCCCGAAATATCTTCGATTGACTTTGTAGCAGAATTCGTCTAGGTATGCTTGCAAGTACTTTCCTTTAATCTTATGATGGATACCTAGCAACCATCTTTTTGCATTTGAAATGGCAATGTGAACCCATTGAAAAGTAGTTATCGCTGATTCTTTTGTCGACTTCTCTTCATAATGTGTTTCTACATAATCTGAGATGTTTATATAACTGGCACTCTTATCACTGAACACGATTGACTTTTCATCTATGTTCTGTTTGACCATTTCATCTACCGCCGCTGCATCATGGCCTGGTAACACTTTCATTTTCAAATAACCAAAGTGCTTTGATTTCTTTCCGTTTTCTATGTCCTCCAATGGAGTCGATTCTCCCGCCACAGCTACATTTTGCTTCCCTTGTGAACCCTTGCCCCGTTTTAACTCGGCATTCTTTGGGGTTGATTTCTTTATGTACGCTTCATCGAATTCAATCATACCTGATAGTTTGTAAAGGTTCTCTCTATTACCCATTGCTTTTCTAATCGTATGCATCATCTTCCATATCGTTTCATATCTCTTGTGACCTAGTTGACGTTGCATCTCTTTCGCTGAAAGACCTTTCTTTGTCATCGACATCAATACCATTGCCAGATACCACTTACGTATCGGTAGCTTGCTATATTGAAAGGTAGTCCCACTTCTTAAACATGTCCTAAAATTACATGCTGAACACTGCCATTGATATTTGGCTTTAAGCCAATAATGCTTAGTGCATTGACATTTCTTACATTTTATGCCTTCTTTCTCTCGCTGTTTACGAAAGTGTTCTTTGCAAGAATGTTCATCTGGGAATGTGTCAATAAAAGTTAATATGTTCATTTGTACCTCTTTTGGTACAATAATCTCAGGTTCCGTGCACTACACTTGCTTACTGGTAATTAAGTGGACATTCATAAAATTTATCTTAAATTAGTAACGTTTAATCTATACTAACAATACTTCTTCCTATGAAAGCGCAATTCAAAATCTGCAGTTTACTCTTAGTTGGATTTCTATTTATCATGTCTTGTCAGAGAGAACCTACAGGTGTTCTGATTCATGAACCTACACTGCCAGAAGCAACTTACGATTATACTAGCGTGAATGATTTAGTTGAGGGTTTTCGTTTTTCTCAGACTTTGAGCTTTGATGGTAACACTTTGAATACCCATAATAACAGTACTGTAATTACTGGAGCTATGAATGGTATGGAAATTAGTAGTGACGAGGTAGCGACTTTAGGAAGAGTACTTTTCTATGATAATAGACTCTCTAAGAATAATTCTATCGCCTGTGCCAGCTGCCATCAGCAATCTGCGGGCTTTGCTGATCCAGAAATTCTGAGCCAAGGCTTCGGTGGAGAAAGAACGGATAGAAACTCAATGTCTATAGCTAATCCGATAGCCAAGAGAAATTTCTTTTGGGATGGTAGATCTGCTTCATTGAATAATCTGGCACTACAGCCAATATTTAATCATGTCGAAATGGGTATAGAGACCACAGATGAGCTGGTCAGTAAGATCAGACAGGAAGATTACTATGATGATTTATTCACAGCAGCTTATGGTTCCTCTGAGGTTAATATAGAAAGAATAGAAGAGGCTATGGCCCAATTCGTCGGATCTATATTCAAGAGTGACTCTAGATTTGATGAAGGTCTAGAAAGCAACTTTGAAAATTTCAGTCCTCTAGAGAAGCATGGGATGACCCTTTTCTTTAGCGAAACGACTAATTGTTCTTCTTGCCATAATGGTGTCAACTTCGCCTCACCTACGAGTTTTTCTAATAATCCTTACATGGCGACTGCGGGTACTACCAATATCGGTCTAGATGAAGTCTATGAAGATCAAGGGTTTGCTAATGGTAAATTTTCAATTCCTTCTCTAAGAAATATATCTCTCACAGCTCCATATATGCATGATGGTAGATTCTCTACACTGCGTGAAGTGCTAGATCATTATAACAGTGGGGTAGCTAATCACAAGGACCTCGATGTCAAGCTCATCAAAAATAATCAACCCGTCAAAATGAATCTTACGGACTTGGATATGGATGCACTAGAAGCATTTTTACTGACCTTAACTAGTAAGACGATCACGACTGATGTGAGGTATAGTAATCCGTTTCAGAGTTAGGGGTTTAATTTAGAATATTCTAATCCACCCAGTCCGCTAAGAACAAATTAGTATCTCTCGTTCCACCATTGTTTCTATTAGAGGCAAAAACTAGCTTAGTGCCATCATAGGAGAACATCGGAAAAGAGTCAAAAGTCTGATCAAAAGTAATTTGCTCTAGACCAGTACCATCTACACTTATCATATAAAGGTTAAAGGGAAATCCTCTTTCTGATTTATGGTTAGAAGCAAACAGAACCTTCTTACCAGATGGGTGAAAGAAAGGTGCCCAATTGGCCTTGCCTAGATTAGTAATTTTCTTTAGATCACTACCGTCTACATTGCAGATATAGAGTTCCATCTCGGTAGGCTTCACAAGACCTTCTGCAAGTAAATCTTTGTATTCTTTGATTTCTTCTGGGGTCTGTGGTCTGGATGATCTAAAGATAAGTTGAGTACCGTCTGGAGAGAAGAAAGCCCCACCATCATAGCCGAGTCCGTAAGTGACTTGCTTTACATCTGAGCCATCAGTCTTCATTGTGTATAACTCTAGATCACCTGAACGAATAGATGTAAATACAATCAGAGATCCATCTGGACTAAGGGTGGCTTCTGCATCATAGCCCGGCGTATCAGTCAGTTGCTTCAGTAGATTGCCTTCTAGATCCGCTGTGAATATGTCAAAGCTCTCATAGATAGGCCATACATATTTTCCATCCGCTCTACGCTGTGGTTCTGGCGGACATTCATTGCCACCTAGATGCGTAGAAGCGTAGATGATGGATTTATCCCCTGGCATAAAGTAGGAGCAGGTCGTTCTGCCTAGACCAGTAGATAGAAGCTTCGGTCGGAAGGCTTTGCTGATGGCATCATTGTATGGGTCTAGATAATAGATCTGATCGCATTCTACTCCCCATGCCTCATTCTTAGCTTGGAAGACCAACTTTGTATCATCAAAACTCCAATAAGCTTCTGCATTGTCTCCACCGAAAGTAAGTTGTCTCACATTCTGGAGATGTACTTCTTCGTCATAGTGTTTTTTCTGCGGGGGCAAGGCACCTCCTCCATGATGACCATGTTGTCTTTGCTTTTTCTTGTTGGCCGCATCATGATTATGCTCTCCATGCACATCTACTTTATCCTCATCGGACTTATGGTCATGGACCTTGTAATCATTGTGCTCTCCATATTTTTCACTATGTTCAGTAGTGGCGATATTTTTTGTTTTACAAGCGCTGAAGCTAAGTAATGCACATACTGTGAGGAGGAAGTAAGGATATTTCATTTTATTTATACTTATTTCTTAATGGATTCTAAGATCATCAAATCAATGCAAATAAACATATTTAAGTTTTCTTTTCTGTTGGTTTTCAGCTTTCTGATTAGTTGTAAGTCTTCCCAAACACTTACGAACCTTAAGCCAGTTAATCCCGTTGCAGCGCTTAATCAGATCAAAGCTGATGTGGGCTACCTAGCTGCTGATGAATTAGAAGGTAGAGAGACGGGGACTAAGGGTGAGGCCCTAGCCGCGGATTATATTTCTAAGAGATTCTCGAGCATAGGCATTAATGGAATATTTGCTGGGGAGGAACCGTACTACCAATACTTCAAGAAAACGATAAGATCTAACCCGCATGCAGATGCCCCTAACCCTAATGACCCAGTTATCATGGGTAAGAACGTGGTCGCTTTTCTAGATAATAAAGCAGAGCATACTTTTATAATTGGTGCCCATTACGATCATCTGGGTTATGGGAAAGAAGGATCTCTATATACAGGTCCACCGGCTATTCATAATGGTGCCGATGATAACGCCTCTGGAGTGGCAGCCATGCTAAGCATCGCTGAATATCTTAAAACTAAAAAGCTGAATCATAATGTACTTTTCATTGCTTTCTCAGGAGAAGAAAAAGGTCTGTGGGGATCTAACTTCTTTGTAGATAATAGTCCATTAAAGCTGGAAGACATCAGCTTTATGATCAATATGGATATGGTCGGCAGATTAAATGACGATAGACAGTTAGCGATTTATGGTACTGGGACTTCACCTACGTGGGACAAGATTTTGAAAAGTGTCAAAGCACCTGTCTTTAAATTTACACTGACAGAATCAGGGATCGGTCCATCTGATCATAGCTGTTTCTATCTAGAGGATATTCCTGTACTACACTTCTTTACGGGCCAGCATGAGGACTACCATAGACCTACAGATGATACCCATAAGATTAATTTCGATGGACTGCAGGATATTATAACCTTTATCTCTTCTATCGTATTGAGGACAGATAGAAAAGAGAAGCTCGTTTTCACCAAGACCAAGGATGAATCTGAAGTAGCTCCCAAATTCAAAGTTACCTTAGGAGTTATACCAGACTATCTTTTTGATGGTAAAGGCATGCGTATAGATGGTGTAAGAGAGGGAAAGACGGCATCTGTTGCAGGTCTCAAGAAAGGAGATATAGTGCTCAAGATGGGGGATTTAAAGATTGTAGATATGATGAGTTACATGAAGGCACTAAGTGCTTTCGAACCCGGAGAGACGACCACCATCACTGTGCTAAGAGAAGGGGATATGATGATAAGAAAGGAAGTGACCTTTCAGTAAAGCCCTTACAGAGTGCGCCATTTATACTCAATCTCTTAAAGTGATATAGAGGAATCTTAATATTAGTGACAAATTATATATTTGCTAAAAATTAGAATATGGATACTTTGTTTGAAGGGGATGTGCTGAAGTGGATAATAATGATCTTGGTTGGAGCCTTATCGGGCACTCTAGCCGCTAGAATCATGAAAGGAGACAGTTTTGGATTTGCAGTTAATGCCATTCTTGGTATAGCAGGAGGTGTCGTAGGGGGTTACCTTTTTGGACTCTTAGGAATTACTGCAGGGTCAGGTATCGTCAAAGTGGTCGAAAACCAATTCGGTGTGGTACTACCAGCTAATCTGGTAGGTATGGTGATCTCAGCAACTATCGGTTCCATTATCATACTCTATGTATCCCGCTTATTAGGGCTCGGTAAAAGAAGATAGTCCACTCTAGTACTGTGGACAAATGGAAGCTCAGAAATATCACGGATGTCTCACCTAGTCCGTGGTTTCCTATAGAAAGACATGAAGTAGAACTCTCAGATGGTCGTCTCGTAGACGATTACTATATCACTACTCTTGCAGATGTGGCGATGGTTCTTCCTATAACCATAGAAGGCAAGCTGGTCTTAGTCAAGCAGTACAAGCATGGACAGCGAGACTTTATGCTAGAATTGCCTGCGGGTTTTGTCCAAGAAGGGAAGTCTATTACAGAATCTGCATTAGCAGAGTTGAAAGAAGAGACAGGTATCCTAACGACAGCAGACAACCTCACTCCTCTCGGGCACATTGCACACATTCCTACGAAGTCTACGCAGGTCGTCCATGCATTTCTGGCTACGAATCTAGAATTTAATACTACCCAAAACTTAGATGACTTAGAGGAGATAGAAGTGGTAGAAGTACTGCCTTCAGAAGCCTTAGACCTAGTTCTTTCCGGTGATATATGGGGATCAGATAGTGCCTATTTCATCCTAAGGGCGGCCATCATTTATCCAGAGTATTTTGGTAAGAGTAGCGATGGTGTATCCCAGCCTCTAGGTCCTGTCTCTCAGTGGGTAAAATCTAGACAGTCTATCTTTCCGAATAGCTTTACTGGAGAGAAAGTCAGTGATGAAGTGATACTCCAGATCTTAGAAAATGCGAATACAGCACCTTCACATAGGAATACAGAACCGTGGCGATTTAAGATTATTACACCGAGCAAGTTGGAAGACTTCTCAGAGTTCTTACAGGCTCAGTACAAGGCAACTACTAACGAGGATACTTTTGTAGAACGTAAGTACAAGAAGCTGAGGAAAAAAGTAATGGCAAGTTCCCATGTTATAATTATTTCTATGCAAAGAGATGAATCGGAAAGTGTACCAGAGTGGGAAGAGCTAGCGGCTACAGCCTGTGCAGTCCAGAATATCTATTTGTCATTGAGCACCTTTGGTCTAGGAGGGTACTGGAGTTCTCCAGCTTTGGTAATAAATCACATTAGTAAGTATATACCTCTAGCGAAAGGGGAGAGAAACCTTGGACTCTTCTATATAGGTAAAGTGAATCCCGAAGGGGTTCCACCAATCAAAAATAAAGGCCCATTAGAGACCAAGCTAACTTGGATTAGGTAAGGAAACTATTAGAGCTATAAATAGAAAAGGTCCCAAATAAATTGAGACCTTTTGTCAAGTAAAATCAGCATTACTTTTTTGGCAGCTTGAAGAAGAAGGTTGTTCCCTTGCCCACTTCGGATTCTAACCATATATCATGTCCGTAGAAGTCTACGATGCTTTTGCAAGTTGATAAGCCTATGCCACTCCCTTCTATTTCATCAGCACTATGGAGTCTATTGAAGATAGTAAAGATTTTATCGTGGTGTTTCTCTGGGATACCCATACCATTATCAGCGACAGAATAAGTTATTGTCTTCTGGTCTTCGGCATGCTTATCTATTTTGATCACTGGGGATATATTCTCTTGCCTGAACTTTATGCCATTGGCAATTAAGTTTTGGAACAATTGTGTAACAAGACTCTTGTGTGCCTTGATGGTTCCTAGATCTTGCATAATGTTTACTGATGCATTTTGATCGTTGATGACAGTTTCTAAGCTGTTTTTGATTATTTCGACGATGTCATTAGTAACGACTATTTCTGTAGGACCTAAGTTTTCATCTATTTTTGAAAATGAAAGGAGGTCGTCTATCATTGTAGTCAGACGTCGTGCACTATTAGATACGAAGCCCAGCATCTCTTGATCTTTCTCGTCGAGTTTATCTTTGTTCCTCATTAAGAGTAGCTGAGAATAACTTGCCATAGTCCTAATAGGTGACTTGAGATCATGGGCAGCGACAGAAGTAAAGTTATTCAGTTTTGAATTCGCTACTTCTAAGTCATTGTTTAATTTCGAAAGTTCTTCATTTGTACTTTCTATAAGCTTCGTTTTCTCTTTTATCCTAGCCGTATATTTTTTTCCGCTTTGATATATAAAGCCTAATAGCCCTAGTCCAAAAAATGATAATAGACTTAAGAGTGCAAAGAACTTTGTATTAATTTTTTGTTCTCTGAGTAGAGCCTCGTTTAGAATGTTTCGCTGTTCTAGTAAGGCTTTTTCTTTTTGGTACTGTGTTTCTTTTTCTAAGGTTTGCAGTTTCTCTTGGGAATTAAGACTTTGAAGAGAATCATTGACAGCGATATATTCTTTTTGGTATTCGTAGGCATCTTTGTAAATCTTTAAGGCATTAGCCGTAGTAGATATGCAGTCTAGAGCTAACCGCTGAGTCAGAAGTGTTTCTGTTTGCTTACTTATCTCATAGCATTCTTTACATGCTTGGTGCGCCTCTTGATAATTACTTAGCTCAAGAAGAATATTAGATTTCATAACTAAGGATCTAGCTATCTGATCTATATTATTCATAGCCTTTACAATCTCTAGAGATTGATTTATAGCATCTAGAGCTTCGTAGTTTTTTCCTATGCCATATTTAGTTGAAGCTATCTCGTAGTAGAAGATAGATTTAGAATAATCAGAATTTATTTCTTCAGCAAGCTTGAGACCTTTAGATAAGTATCCTAAAGCTAGCTGATATTCCTCACTTTTTTTGTAGTAGCCAGCAATGTTTGCAAGGATCTGTGAGCTCACAAATTTGTCTTCTGTTTTTTCAGAATAATTCAAACCTTTTTGAAAGTAGTGCAGGGCCTCTGTATCCTTTCCTAGATCAATAAGAGCCAATCCTATATTATTACATAGCTTTCCTAATTCTTCCTCGTAACCTATCTTCTCATAGTAATGCAGCACTTTGTAATAGCTCTCAAGTCCTTTGACCTGATCCCCTTGCATTATTCTAGTGGTCCCTAGATGCATTGAGCATTTTGTAGCTTTTAATGTATCTCCAGTTTCAAAGTATAAATTCTCAGCTTTTAAAAAACTTGAAGTGGCCTCCGTAATCTTACCTTGGTAGGCATTAGCGATACCGAATTCTAAATGTGCTTGAGCAATTTTATCTATGTCATCTAGTTCCTTGTAACAGTTTAACGCCTTAGAGCTTTGTTCTAGGAATAGTATAAGATTGTGTTGTTTTTTATAGATCTGTCCTACTAATCTGTAGTAGTTGCATTCAAAAGCTTCCTCTGAGCCATTTATTAAAAACTTACTTCTATAGATGTCAGAATAATAGAGAGCACTATCTATATCTATCGCAGTATAAGATTCTATAAGTTGGGAGAGTAGTTGTTCTTGGTCGCCTAGGTCATCAGCGTTGATATACTTTTTTTTGATATCAATAGCCTCGGTTTCTGCTCCTGCAAAAAGCGCAGAAGAAAAACAGGAAATCATAATTAATGATATGACTATTCTTATTGACATGACTTTACACCTAATGTTCTGATGGGTAATTTCTGTTATATCCTATACAATTACCATGACACTTAGGGGTAAAAAATGACAGCTAGCTTACAATGATACAATATGCTTATGGATCAACATCTATAACGAAGCGTACAGACTTGGTAGCATCTAAGCCTTTAAGTTGCGACTTGATGGAGTGAATGAGTTCCTTAATGGTCAGGATGGTAGTTTTATCTTTTTCCATCTTGATAGTAATAATCTGAATATAAAAACCTCTTATTCTAGATATGCCAGGAATGGATGGACCGATAACTCTATTCCCTAGTTTGTCTTTGAGTTTGCTTCCAAAGAGCTCCGCAGCATGTGCGGCCGTTGGAGCATTTTTGTGCTTGATCGTAATTCTTATCATCCTAAAGAAAGGAGGATAGGCAAACCTTTTTCTTTCGAGCAGCTCTCTTTTGTAGAACTTAAGGTGGTCATTGTTTTTGGTTTCTACAATTACAGGATGCAGTGGATTGAAGGTCTGTATGATGACTCTTCCTTTTTTCTTTCGCCTACCAGCTCTCCCTGCCACCTGAGTAAATAATTGGTAGGCTCTTTCATTGGCTTTGAAATCTGGAAAGAATAATATTTTATCTGCAGCCAAGACACCGACTATCGCAATGTTGTCAAAGTCTAATCCCTTGGTGATCATTTGTGTGCCCACAAGGATATCTATTTCATGCTGTCTGAAATCATGTAAGATTTTCTGATAAGCATTTTTTGTCTTGGCAGTATCAAAGTCCATGCGTCTTACTTTGGCAGCAGGGAAAATGGTCTTGATTTCATCCTCTATCTTTTCAGTACCGAAACCCAATTTATTGAGTTGGTCATTTCCGCACTGAGGGCAGTTGTGCGGCAGCTTATGTCTATAGCCGCAATAGTGGCACTTGAGTTCCTTATGAAAATTATGAACTGTAAGACTGACATCACAATTCGGACAGCCCGCATTGAAGTCGCAGGTATTGCACTGCAAAGTAGGGGAGTAGCCTCTTCTATTCTGAAAGATAAGTATTTGTTCTTTTCTCTCTAGAGCACCATCTATAGCATCTTTAAGGTCCTTGCTGAACATAGATTGCATCAGACCTTTCTTGTATTGATTTCTAAGATCTACGATTTCTATATCAGGTAACTGGGATTCGCCATGTCGCTCCATAAGTTTCACCAAGCCATATTTTCCTAGCTTGGTATTAAGGTACGTTTCAAGAGAAGGTGTTGCGGTACCTAGTAGAACTTTGGAGTTGAATATACTAGAAAGATAGATGGCTGTATCTCTTCCGCTGTATCTAGGTGCAGGGTCATTCTGTTTGAATGAAGGGTCATGTTCTTCATCTATTATAATCAAACCCAAATCCTTGAAAGGCAAAAATATACTTGATCTAGCGCCTACTATTAGGCCCTTACCCCTTAGAGTGGCATTCCACAGTTCTACTCTCTGATTATTACTCATCTTACTATGGTAGACACCGATGTCTTTAGAGAAGAGAGTCATCAATCTGTCTACGATCTGAGTAGTCAAGGCAATCTCTGGTAGGAGGTAGAGTACTTGCTTGCCTGCCTCTATGGTTTCCTTTATGAGGTCTATGTAGATTCTTGTCTTACCACTTCCTGTGACACCAAAGAGGAGTACTTTATTTTGAGTTTCAAAGAGTTCTGTAATTTCTGCTTTAGCCGTGACTTGGTATTCGTTCAGTGGTGGAGGTTCCTTATAGGTCAGCAGCTCATTACTGAGTCTAGATACTTCTTTTGCTTCCAGAATTAAGATGCCTTTTTTGACCAGTGCATTAATGACACTGACATTTACATTCGCATGATTGTAGATTTTTTTTCTTTGAACCCAAGCTGATTTCTTAGAAAGTTGAAAGTAACTCAATAGAGCCTTGGTTTGTTTCTCAGACTTTTTTGTGAGTTCAAAAGCCGCATTCATTTTCTCTGCTGTGTAGTCAGGGGTAGTTTTGACAAAGGACTCCTTCTTGGCTTTGAAGCCTTCTTTGAGTTCTTCTTTGACTAAGACAATGCCTTTATCTATAAGGGATTTGATATGTGGATAGACTGTTTTTTGATCTAGGATTTCTTGTACTTGTCCTATAGTCAGTTCATTTTGTAATGAAACTGCCTCGGCTAGCATATATTCCTTGTCAGTTAGCTCTCCTTCGTAGTCATCTATATGAGATCTTACAATGAGCTTAGTTTCGCTACTTAGTTTCAGACCACTAGGCAGTGCGACATTCATGACTTCACCTACAGTACACATGTAGTACTGTGACATCCAGTTCCATAGCTTGTACTGATTCTCTGTAATGATAGGCTCCTTATCTATGATAGATCGGATGAACCTTAATTTATGAAGTGTATTAAGAGGACCATGTTCTTCCTCTATGACGATGGCGGAATACAACTTGTTCCTTAAGGGGACCTCTACACGTACCCCAAATTGCACCTCAGGCCAAAAGGACTTTTCGACCTTATAGCTGTAGACCTTAGGGATTGCTAAGGGCAAAAGAACATTATATACCTTGAATTCCTTCTTCAATTGATGCCTAAAAAAATGTGCTAGTTAATAAGTTGAATGCTAAGGAACTGCATGGTACTAAAAATATATGTCTTGTGCTAGCCGATAGGTATTAGCATGTGCATCTATAATATCTGTAATCTTCTCGGAGTAGCCCCCACCCATAGATACTACAATAGGTATGGCATGAAGCTTAGCCAATTCGAAGACTATGCGATCCCTCTCCTTGCAGCCTTCTATACTAAGCCCTAATCTTCCAAGCTTGTCAGTCTTGAGGATATCTACACCTGATTGATAGAAAATGATATTTGGCTTCTGCAGGTCTATGAGTCTAGGTAAGTTTTCGTTCAGTAACCTCAGATATGGAGCATCTTCTATCTTATCTGGGACGCCTATATCTAGATCAGATATCTCTTTTCTAAGAGGATAGTTTTTAGCGCCATGCATACTGAAGGTATATACTCTTGGGTCATCTTGGAAAATATGGGCATTGCCATTTCCTTGGTGGACATCTAAGTCTACAAAAAGAATTCGCTCCACTAGATTCTCTTTGAGTATAAGCTTAGAAGCTATGGCCATATCATTGAAGACACAAAATCCTTCTCCATGGTCTGCATAGGCATGGTGGGTCCCGCCAGCTATATTCATAGAGACCCCATGGGTCAGAGCATATTTTGCACATTCATAAGTCCCATGCGAAATATACTTGCCTCTTTCTATTAAGTCTTTTCTTATAGGAAAACCAATATTTCTTTCTTCCTTCCTAGAAAGCGTAAGGTTTTCTAGCTTATCCAGATACTCCTTTGTATGGGTCAGGAGTATTTGCTCCCTAGAAAGTTGGGCTGGTTGGAAGAAATTATCCTCTTCTAGAGTGCCCTCATATAATAACTGCTCGGGAAGCAAATCATACTTCATCATAGGAAAACGATGACCCTCTGGCAGCTCATATTTATACACTTTAGAAAAGGCAACTTTAAGCATTTTGCTAAGGTAAATTATTCGCTTGATTAAACATGATGAAGGTATCTGACATATAAAAACTAATTTAATTTTTTTCTATTTCGAGTAGGGGCTGAGCAATTTTCTATTGTCCATCTTGTACAACCCACCCTTCCTTTTTACAATTCATACCTAATTTTACACGTTAATACGATGAAAAATCTACTACTAGTGGTGGTACTGTTGTGTACTACTACAATCTTTTTACAAGCACAGATTTCATGTACAAATCCGCTGACAGTTACAGTGGAGGGATCCACATCTCAAGATCCACTGAATGTTACTTGTGCACCAATAGAACCAACCTGTAATGTCTCCAGTGGTGCCTTAGATGGTGGTGTAGATGTTACAGTTTTAGGAGGCTCAGGGCCTTTTACATTTGCCTGGCAGATGGACGGAACAGACATGTCCAATGTGACAGAAGACCTTTCCAATTTAGGAACAGGGACTTATTCTGTTACAGTAACCGATGCAAATAATTGTTCTGCAGAATGTTCTGCAACCTTAACCGAACCTACTCCAGTGGATGTAGCTGGTGCGCCTACAGACTTAGATTGTAACTCTGGCAGTGGAGCACCTACGGGTGGTATAGATATTACACCTAGTGGAGGTGCAGGAACATCCGAGGCTGACTATTCTTATAGTTGGTCTACGGCTGATGGCTCCGGTTTATCAACTAATGCGGCCGATCAAACGAACTTAAGTGCAGGTACCTATACAGTCGTCGTTACAGACGCCAATGGCTGTACTGGCTCAGATAGTTGGACTCTGACAGAGCCTACACCAGTGGATGTAGTAGGAACGACTACTGACCTTACTTGTAATGCTTCTAATGGTCCAGCAAATGGTATCATAAATATTACACCTAGTGGAGGTCAAGGAAACTCAGAATCAGATTATACTTACGCATGGACGACATCAGATGGAAGTGGTCTGAACCCTACAGGGGCAGATCAGTCAGGTTTGAGTGCAGGTACTTATGTTGTGGTCGTTACGGATAGTAACAACTGTACAGCTACAGAGACCTTTACCCTAGTAGAGCCACCGATCATTTCAATCTTAGCGTCTACAACTGACCTAGATTGTAATGCAGGTAGTGGTCAGGCTAATGGAGCTATAGAGATCAGCGTGACTGGTGGAACAGGTGCATATACTTATGCATGGATGACTACAGGTGGCAGTGGCTTAGTAGCCACTGACGAAGATCAGACTGGCTTGAGTGCTGGAACATATGATCTTGTAGTAACAGATGCTAATGGATGTACACAAACAGATACATATACACTTACGCAGCCCGATGCTGTAGAAGTAGTAGGAGCGATCACAGATCTAGAATGTAACTCAGCGAGTGGTGACCCTACAGGAGCAATTAATATCACTGCTAGTGGAGGTCAAGGATCTAACGAAGGCGATTATACTTATAACTGGATGACTGCAGATGGTAGTGGTTTAGTCACCACTGATGCAGATCAGACAGGCCTGAGTGCAGGTACTTATGATGTAACAGTTACAGATGCAAATGGCTGTACAGTGACAGCGAGTTATGACCTTACCGAGCCTACACCAGTAGAAGTCGCAGAGGTATTAGACCAGCCAGATTGTAATGCCGGCAGTGGTGACTTAGATGGTGGCATCGATATCACAGCGACTGGAGGTACTGCACCATATACATATAACTGGTCAGGACCGAATACAGTAGCAACCACTGAAGATCAGGTAAATCTTGGAGAAGGTACTTATAGTGTGACGGTAACCGATGTCAATGGTTGTACGGTAGTCGATAGCTATAGCTTGACAGAACCTACCCCAGTAGCAGTAACAGAAATACTAGACCAACCAGATTGTAATGCAGCGAGTGGCGTTTTAGATGGTGGTATTGATATCACAGCGACAGGAGGAACAGGCAGTTATACATATAACTGGTCAGGACCTAATACAGTAGCGGCTGCAGAAGATCAAACAGATCTAGGAACAGGAACCTATGATGTAACTATAACAGATAGCAATGGCTGTACAGTCACAGCGAGTTATATGCTTACAGAACCTACACCAGTAGCTGTAGCGGAAGTAATAGAAGAGCCTGGATGTAATGTAGGTAGTGGATTACCTGATGGTAGTATCAATGTCACAGCAAGTGGCGGTACAGCACCATATACTTATGCATGGACAGGACCAGATACTGATGCGAGTGCAGAAGACCAAGCTAATCTTGGAGGAGGTACGTATAACTTAACGATTACAGATGATAATGGTTGTACAGTTACAGCGACATATACACTTACAGAGCCAGATGCAGTAACAGTTACTGTTATAGAAGATCAGCCAGATTGTAATGTAGCGAGTGGTGCACTAGATGGTGGACTAGATATTACAGCAGATGGCGGTACAGCACCATATACTTATAACTGGTCAGGACCTAACACCGTAGCTAGCACTGAAGATCAGGCGAACTTAGGAGCAGGTACTTATGATGTGACAGTTACTGATAGTAACGGTTGTACAGTAGGTGCGACCTATACTCTAGTAGAGCCAGATGCAGTAGCAGTATCTGGTGTTCAGACGGACCTAGATTGTAACTCAGGTAGTGGAGCTCCTACAGGAGGCATCACAATAACACCGAGTGGTGGTCAGGGAACTACACAAGCAGATTATACATATGCATGGACGACACCTGATGGCACTGGCTTGGATGCAACAGCAGCAGATCAGAGTAATCTAAGTGCAGGTACTTATACGGTAGTGGTAACAGATGTTAATGGTTGTACAGGTGAGAACACTTGGACACTGACAGAGCCTACAGCAGTAGATGTTACGGCATTGACGACAGACTTAGATTGTAACGTTTCTAATGGACCTCCGACAGGTCAGATAGATGTAATACCAAGTGGTGGACAAGGAACTGTAGATGGCGACTATACATATGCATGGACGACAGCTGATGGATTTGGATTGAATCCAACAGGTGGAGACCAGACAGATCTAGGTGCAGGAACCTATAATGTAACAGTGACAGATGCTAATGGCTGTACAGCTGAAGGATCGTGGACACTTACAGAGCCAATTATCATCTCTATTCTAGCAAACTCTACTGACCTAGAATGTAATGATGCAAGTGGGTCTCCTAATGGTGCTATTTCAATCACTGTAAGTGGAGGAACACCAGGCTATACATATGCATGGACGACAGCTGACGGAAGTGGCGTAGTGGCAACAGATGAAGATCAATCAGGCTTAAGTGCAGGAACTTATGATCTAGTAGTGACAGATGCTAATGGATGTACACAAGCTGATTCTTATACACTGACAGAACCAGATGCAGTAGTTGTAACTGGAACAGTAACAGAACTGTTATGTAACTCTGCGAGTGGTGCGCCTACAGGAGCCATAGATATCATAGCGACGGGTGGACAAGGATCTTCAGAAGGAGACTACGATTACCTATGGACGACGACAGATGGAAGTGGTATAGTAGCTACGGCAGCAAGTCAGACAGGTCTGAGTGCTGGTACTTATACAGTAGTCGTTACAGATGCGAATGACTGTACAGATACAGAGACATGGACCTTAGGAGAGCCGGATGCAGTAGAATGTACTTTGGATAGTCCAGTAGTAGGAGTAGGAGGAACTCATATCCTATGTGCAGGTGAGACAGGAACATTAACAGTAGTAGCAACAGGAGGTACAGCACCATATATTTATAGCATAGATGGTGGCGCAACGACACAGACAAGTCCAAGCTTCGTAGTAGCGGCAGGAATACATACTGTAACTACAATCGATGCTAATGGTTGTGAGTCAGAATGTACGTACGAAGTACTGGAGCCTGAGCCTATGAATGCAGGAACATGTGTAGTAGAGGATTTATGTCAGCTGAATGAAGGAGAGATCGAAGTAGCAGCAGAGGGTGGAGTAGCACCATATGTAGTGACATGGACATCGCCTACAGGAGGAACATTGAATGAAACAGAATTGACAATAACAACTGATGGAGGCTCTGTAGTCTTCACGGGAGCACAGGGAGGTGAAACTTATATATTCACTGTAACTGATGCCAATGGTTGTGAGTTATAAGATGTAGTAGTAGAATTTAGAACTTGGTTCTAATTAGTAAAAAGCTTGGAGTACTTGTGCTCCAGGCTTTTTTTTATGCCCCTAATGGACGTATTTGATCCTTTGTTACGTTATATGTTTGTTTTTACTATATAACCTTTAACAGTAAGCAAATGGGCCTATTTTGTAGAATATCAATGGAATCTCCTATAATTTCAAATTAGGGTATACTCTTTGATTCTTATAATTATCCATTACTTTCATTCAATATCTTTAAGTGAGTAGATTAAGGGTTCTTACATCTTGGTGTTGCCTTTTGACAGTGCTTCTGCTCTGGTCATCTACTATGTCTCATGCTCAGCTAGATACCTCTGGTCTCTGGGTAAATGTGGATTCTATACTAATCACCTCTACAAGAATTACTAATAACTGGACAGAAACAACCCAATCACTTAGTGATAAGGACCTTACTGATAAAAAGGAGTTCCTCCATCAATATTCTCTAGAAGAAAGCCTAAACCATATTCCTGGTGTATTCAGTCTGAATAATACGAATGCTGCACAAGACCTGAGAGTTTCTATTAGAGGCTTTGGGTCTAGATCTAATTTCGGTGTCCGTGGTATTAAGTTTATCATAGATGGTATACCAGAGTCCACTCCTGACGGACAGACACAGCTAGATGCCGTACCGCTTGGACTCTTGCGTAATGTGGAAGTTATAAAAGGGCCTAGTTCTGTGCTCTATGGGAATGCCTCTGGTGGGGTCATTTCTTTAAATACACTTTCAGAATACAACCATAATCTACTCAAAGGACCTCTGCTAGAAACACGAATTTCCTATGGCTCATACAATACGAGTCAGCTACAACTGACCTATGGACATAAGCAAGGAAAAACCTCATATGTTTTCCATGCGAATCAACTGGCCTCTGATGGTTATAGAGGACATTCTGCTTTTGTAAATAGAAATTTGAAAATTAGAACAGACCATACTTTTTCTAAATTTTCCAAAATCAATCTCATGGTTGATTTTTTGTCTAGTCCTAAGGCAGAAGATCCCGGTGCCCTGACACTGGAAGAAGTAGATGTTGCCAGATCAGCAGCCAGGACAAGAAATGTAGAATTCCAAACAGGAGAGTCTATTAATAACCTGAAGACCTCCGTAAATTATGAATTAAAAGCAGCGCCCAATAGAACTTTAAATCTGTATGGGTTTTATGTATCGAGAAAGTTTGATGGGAAGTTGCCGTTTCAGACTGGTGGAATCGTAGACCTCAATCGTAATTATTTTGGTCAGGGAGCGACCTACACCATCAATACTTACAAGCAGAACTATAACGCTACTTTTACCTATGGCTATGATCTAGCAAATCAATTAGATAATAGAATTAGATACAGTAACCTGAATGGAGAGAAGGGTGCAGTAGATGTGATGCAGGCTGAATCTTTCAAATCTGCAGGGCTTTATATTCTGAGCCGATTTGATCTTGGACAGTTGAAGCTGAATGGAGGCCTGAGGTATGATTACAACGATATCGGACTGAGAGATGATTTGTTCTTTGGACAGGATGATAGTGGCACTAAGACCTTTGCTAAGTTCAGCCATAGTCTAGGAGTGAGCTATAGTATAGATGCCTCTACAGGCTTGTATCTTAATTACGCTACTGGTTTCGAGACACCATCTCTAGTCGAGCTACTCAATAATCCAGCGTCGATCAATGGATTCAATGAGACCTTAGAACCCCAGCAATCAAAGAATATAGAACTAGGTGTAAAGTTTGAACTGTCAGAAAAAATAAATGCCCAAGTAGCACTTTTCAAGGTCAATACAGATGGAGAACTCATACCTTTCCAACTGGATACCTTTCCAGATCGTACTTTTTTTAGAAATGCAGGTACGACTGTACGAACAGGCCTTGAACTCGAAGGCACTTATCAACTGACACCAGAGCTGAGCGGAGCTTTGTCCCTAACCTTCGCTTCTTACAAGTTCGATGAATTCTCTATAGCTGGAAATGATTTATCTGGAAATGTACTACCGGGATTGCCTGCCAGTCAAGCCTCTTTTTCAGTCCAGTACAAAAGTCCTTTTGGGTTGAATGTACGTACTGAGAATAGTTATATAGGTAAGCTGTATCTTCAAAATGAAAACGCTTCTACAGTAGATTCTTACTTTCTGAGCAACCTTTATTTGAACTATAGTTACCTATGGAAGAATGTAGATGTTAGACCATTTTTAGGACTAAAGAATATATTTAATACCTCCTATTTTGATAATATCCGTATCAATGCCTCCAATAGCCGCTATTATGAACCTGCTCCAGGGTTCAATGTATTCGGCGGTATCAAGATCAGAGTCTAGGCCTTTAGAAAGGATTTGATCGTCTCTTTAGAAAACTTGGAGAGCACCAGTTCACCACTTATCGCCGCTCTTTCTTTGAGTAGGGTATCCCAATCGTCAGTCCCTTTCCAGAATACTTTTTTCAGTTCCTGCATAGCCTGAGGATTCATCCCTTTTAGTGTCGTCACGAACCGACCTAGGTAATCATCCATGTATTCCGCATTGTCAAAGACATCATGGTATAGTCCTACTGATTTTGCCCAGTCAGCAGTGTACCATTCTTTGGCATTGATGGCCATCTCTGAGAAATGAGAGACCCCGACTTTTCTTTCCACAGCAGGACCGATAACAAAGGGACCTATGCCTACCGCCAGCTCACTCAATTTGACAGAGGCAAACTTTGTCGCCATACAATAGTCTACAGCACTCGCGAGACCTACACCTCCACCTACAGCTTTCCCTTGCACTCTTCCTATGACTAATTTTCCACAGGTTCTGATGGCATTGATCACATTGGCAAAGCCCATAAAGAAATTCAAACCTGTTTTTTTATCCTCTATCGATACCAGCTCATCGAAGCTAGCCCCTGCACAAAAGGTTCTGTCACCTGCACTTTTGAGCACCAATAGTATATTCTCTTCTTTTTTGGCTTCTGCCAGTATAGTGTCTGCAAGCGCCTTGAGCAGGTTAGAGGGCAGAGAATTATGCGAAGGATGATGAAATTCAATGGTAGAAACACCTTCACTGTTGCTGGCTTTTACATATCCTTGTGCCGTTTTATCCATGGTTCGTCTTTATTTGCCTTAAAGGTCTAAATTTGAATCTTATAAACCAGATATGGCACAACAGAATTTTGTTGATTATGTAAGGATATGTTGTCGTTCTGGAGCAGGGGGCTCTGGATCAGCGCATTTCTATAGAGATAAGCTCACTGCTAAAGGCGGACCAGATGGTGGCGATGGCGGTCGAGGTGGTCATATCATCCTTAAGGGCAACAAGCAATTATGGACCTTACTTCCCTTGAAATACAGAAAGCATGTCATCGCAGGTCCTGGAAATGCAGGGAGTGGCGGAATGAGGACAGGCGCTCAGGGAGAAGATATAATCCTAGAAGTACCCATCGGTACAGTCGCTAAAGATGTCGAGACGGGAGAGTATCTCTTTGAGATCAGTAAGCATGATGAAGAGGTTGTTCTCGTCTCAGGTGGTAGAGGCGGCTTAGGGAATACAAATTTCAAATCCTCAACCAATAGGGCACCACAATATGCGCAGCCAGGAGAGGAGGGGAAGCTGGAGTGGAAGATATTAGAACTAAAATTACTGGCAGATGTCGGTCTAGTAGGCTTTCCTAATGCGGGTAAATCGACCTTGCTTTCTGTAGTAAGTGCAGCCAAACCCAAAATAGCTAATTATGCCTTCACAACCCTGGTCCCCAATCTAGGTATTGTAAAATATAGAGATGCTCGCTCTTTTGTGATGGCTGACATACCTGGTATCATACAAGGAGCGCATGAGGGTAAAGGGTTAGGAATCAGGTTTCTGAGACATATAGAGCGGAATGCCTTATTGCTGTTCGTGATACCTGCGGATGCGGAAGACATCTCTAAGGAATATCAAGTTCTGCTCAATGAGCTACAGCAGTATAATCCTGAACTAATGGACAAACCACGACTCATAGCAATTAGTAAATCTGATCTTATCGATGCCGAGCTACAAGAAATGATAATCAAAGACTTAGAGCTGGATAGTGAGTATTTATTTTTCTCAGCTGTAACCAATGAAGGACTACAAGAGCTCAAGGACAAAATTTGGGAGCTGATCGCCTAGGCAATGAGAGACAGAAAGATAGATCCTCTAGCAGGTAGCCTTTCTTCCAAGGTTTATAATAAAGGAATCTATAGTTTCTCAGATTTATGCCAAGCGATAAGGCATTTAGCTTACGGAAGACTACCTGGTGGCAAAGACTATGAATATATTTTGGACTTAGATAAAGGGACTTGTAGTACGAAACATGCTTTCATAAAACAAGTCGCAACAGAACAGGGCTGGCACGAGCTAAAGTTGCTCTTATGTATCTACAAGATGAATGCCTCTAATACACCTGGGATCGGATCAGCAATCAAGCCTCCTCTCACCTATATCCCCGAAGCACATTGTATTCTTCAAGATGAAGAAAAGAGGCTAGATCTAACCAATCCAGAGTCGGATTATAACAGAATAGTCTCTGAAGTCCTCTTGCTCAAAGAAATCATGCCTGATCAAATTGGGGAGTGGAAAGTAGCCTTTCACAAGGAATTTATAGAAGACTGGGTACTCAGTCAGAAAATCGAGCTTAGTCCATCTGAAGTATTGGAAATCAGGGAAATGTGTATTGTTAATCTTTCTAATATGACCACTTAAAGCAGATTGCAATAAAAAGTTTTCCAAAAGTCGGTCTTGGTAAGTAGAAAGTGGCTAAATTCGCAAGGAAAGGCAACCATTTTAATAATTAGTTAAATCTAAAAGCGTTAGTAACTATAGATCAGACGATTGCGTGATTATATTGTTATTGACATTAAATTAGAGACAATGAAGAATTTACTATTAATCTTTGCATTATCTGCAGTTGTAAGCTTGGCACATGGACAAGAATCACTTATCGCAGGTATTATGCAAGTAGAACCTGTTAATCTTACGATAGGTGAAGAGGATCAAGCTAAGGTAGATGAATATGATGCTGCTTATGAAGAAGGTAAGGCAGAAATGGAAGCTAAGCTCACTGAACAGAGTGAAGAATACGCCGCTGGAGTTACCGAGCTGGTAGAAAACTTTACCGAAGTAATGACAGAAGGAGAAGAGAGAATGATTAAGAATGCTAAGCAAGGTGTGAATACCAAAGCGAACTCTTTAACTTTTGCCCTTATCAAGGATAAAAAAATGACTATTCAGCAATTTCATAATGATATGAGTAGAGAGATGAGAGCATTACCTCGTCCTATTCAAAAAATGAAAGAAAAGGACCTTAATACTTTCGTAGAGGAACAAAGAGCTAAAATCCATGAAGAGTTCGAGGCGAACCAAAGGGTACTGAAAGCTTTCAAAGCAACGGAGCATATCAAAAAGACACATATATCTGATATGCCAGCATCAGATACGTCTAACTAATAAGAAAGAACATAACAGAAACAAAAGCCAGCATGCAAAACATGCTGGCTTTTTTATTCTAGGAGCTATCTATTAGTGTTAGCTCATCTTATAGAGAATACTTCCTCAATAACCTACAGGAAAACACTAAGATTCAAAGTAGCACGATGTGGACTCTGCTTAGTCTCCACAGGTACGCCATGATAACTGATATCCTCAGCAACATCTCTAAAGTGATATTCTCTCTTCAGATTTATCTGTACTCTATTCATAAGCAAATAGCCAAGGGAGAATTGAAACCCAGCAGAAAGATCTCTACCACTCTCTGAGAAGCTATTACTTGACTGTAAGGAATTACTTTTACTTAATCGATAGTTGAAGATAGGGCCACAGCCTACGAGTATATTATTATGAGCTATACCAGAAGAAATAGGCAGCTGTAGCTCTGTGAAGGTCTGTGTAAAATTTTGAATCCCCGTATTCCTTCTAAAGTCAGTCAAGACTGATTGTGCGGTAAAGTTTCGAGTAGTCTTTGCAAAATTTAAATCACCTCTGAGCCAGATTAATCCTAGGTCATTGTAGGCAGAAATACCGTAGGCTAGGGTAGAGGCAGTAGAGCTGTAAGACAGGTCTATGACTTCTGCTGGTTCGAAATTCGATAATTCTACAGAGGATTGGGGAGAGGTGGTAATGGCATAATCGACATTAGCTCCTAGTCTGAATTGTGCCTCTGAGCTGACGACAAGACATAGCATAGCTAGGAGAAATAAGGGACATTTCATATCGTTAAGATTTTAATAGTGAGTGAAAGAGGGAATTATATTTGAGTTGCTCTTAGAACGAAGGTCCTATGCGATTATTACTTTAGGGCCAAAAAAAATGGGCTGCCGAAAATTCGGACAGCCCATCTTAGTATTAAGTGGTATTCTTTTTCTGTATGTCTAAGCAAGCATTGTTTGCTCTTTAATCATTCGGATTAAGAATAGACTTCTATTCTTATTGATGATCCGATGTCATTAGGTTTTATTTTGGAACGTTAGCTGGGTTGAGAAGGTCATAGAACTGATCCAATTTCGGGAGGATAATAATTCTAGTTCTTCTGTTAGTAGATCGTCCTGCTTCAGTTGCATTGTCTGCAAGCGCATTATATTCTCCTCTTCCTGCTGCGATCAGCCTGTTAGGGTCTATTTTGTATTCACTCTGCAGTGTTCTGACGACTGATGTAGCCCTTAGTACACTGAGGTCCCAATTGTCTTTAATACAAGAACTTCTCATAGGTACATTATCAGTATAACCTTCTACCATGACTTCTAGTTCTGGTCTAGATTCTATGATTTGAGATATCTTACCGAGTACTTCTTTAGCTCTTGGTGTGATGTTAGAACTACCTGAGTAGTATAACATCTTGTCAGAAAGATTGATATAGACGACTGTCTTATCTACCTTGATTTCTACATCGTCATCAGCGATACCATCTCTGAGGACACCTTTTAGATTTACAGCTAGAGCAAGATTTATAGAATCTGCTTTACTCTTTGCATTTTGTAATAGATGTATGTATTCATCTCTTTGTTCTAGTTGGTCAAGTGTCTCTTTGATATTCTCATTTGCAGACTGTGAGAGTACTGTAAGATCACCTACTTGATCCATTTGCTTATCTCTTTGGGATCTACAATCAGCTAATTGATCTTTGAGATCTTGTAGCTGCTCTTGTCTCACTGTAGACGAACCAGTCAAACTTTCCTTTTCTATCTGACATTGCTTAAGTCGTTCCATATAGCTGTTAAGCTCCTCACCACATTGACCGAGTTGTTTGTTAGCTACTCTAAGATCATTTTGGTACCTAGCTTCTATTTCAGCAATTTTCTTTTTACTGACACATGAAGTCGTGCTGGTAAGCATGATCAAAGCAAAGAGGGGTAATAAATGTATTTTCTTCATATGAGGTTTTTTTATTATATGTATACTACAAGTACAATACCAAAACGCTACAGATTGAAGATATGTTATGAAAAATTCACAAGGACTAATAAAAGGCTGCAAATGAAAAAGGCTAGACATTTTCATATCCAGCCTTTGATTTTAGGTTTTTCTTTTTCTAGTGTAGTAGACTCATCTCTACTTTCTTCTCTAGCTCAGCCACTGTGTCCTTGAATAGGGCATCAGTATCGATAAGATTTTGTACTGTTTTGATAGAGTAGATTACAGTACTGTGGTCCTTGCCTCCAAAGTTGTGACCGATAGTCTTAAGAGAACTCTTAGTGTAGTTCTTAGCGAGGAACATAGAGAGCTGTCTAGCTATCACTACATTTCTCTTTCTAGTCTTGCTATTTAGTTTTTCCATAGGCACTTCAAAGTGCTCTGCGACTAGCTTAGCAATGTTCTGTACAGAGATCGTTTTGTTTTCTTGTGTGATAAACTTTTGTATCACCTCTTTAGCAAGGTTAAGGTCTATCTCTCTATCATTTAGATTGGCGTGAGCCATAAGAGAGATGAGGACACCTTCTAGTTCTCTGATGTTATTCTTGATATTGAAGCAGATGTACTCTATGACTTTCTTAGGTATCTTGTCTAGGTCAGTTCCTATCTTCTCTTCCAAGATGGCCATTCTAGTTTCGTAGTCAGGCGACTTTATATCAGCAGTCAGTCCCCACTTGAATCTATTGACCAGTCTATCTGAGACACCTTCAAGATCCTTAGGTGGCTTATCAGAAGTCAATATGATCTGCTTATTAGTCTGCTGTAGCTGATTGAATATATTAAAGAAGATATCTTGTGTCTTATCTCTTCCTGAGAGAAACTGAATGTCATCTACGATTAGGGTATCTATATGCTGATAGTAATTGATCAGGTCGTCTATAGTTCCATTCTTGATGGCATTGACTATCTGAGTTGTAAAAGACTCTGTCGTTAGATATAAGACATTGTGATCAGCATGCAGTTTTATGATTTCGTTTCCAATGGCATGTGCTAGGTGGGTTTTGCCCAGTCCTACACCTCCATAGATAACGAGAGGGTTGAAGGCAGTGCCTCCTGGTTTCTTGCTAATTGCATGACCTGCAGACTTACCTAATTTATTGCAGTCTCCTTCTATGTAGTTTTCGAATACGTACTTAGGGTTGAGGTTATTAGGGACTTTAGATTTCTTAAGACCTGGATATACAAAAGGATTTTTTATGGCCTTTGTATCTATTGGTTTTACCTCATGAATTTTGACGGGCTTATCTAGTACGATTTTATACTCCAGTTGACCATTGGGTCCGAGTACTTGATATATAGATCTTTTGAGAATATTTAGATAGTGCTCTTCTATCCAGTCGTAGAAAAATTTGTTCGGCACTTGAATGGTTAGAACACCATTTTCATGCTTGATAGGTTTTATAGGTTTAAACCAAGTATTGAAGCTTTTTTCATTGACATTTTTCTTTATGATGGAGAGACAATTGTCCCACAAGGATTCGTAAGATTCCATTTAGCTCTACTGTTATTTTGAGATCAACTCAATTTGAAAAAAAACAACTCTCTGGCAGTTTTTCGGGATTGGAGGTGATGGTTCAGTTTAAGGGAAAATAAATTTTCAGGATGACAAATATGTAGGAATTAATCTATCAATCATAACATCTGCACGTCATTATTTTTAATAGTTGACAAAAACAGTAAAAAAGGACGACGTTTTATGTATTGTAATTTTATGTAATGTATAATTATTTGTAGGTCAGGTTTTTATACATTAAATATAGGAACAACCTATAATGCTTTAAGGTTCAATGAAATTACTTTATTAGCCTGTTTTTGCAGCTAATGCACTTCGACTTTTTGTTCTTCTCGAACATGATATCCACTTTGCCCAGGAGCATTCCACCCCAGCCACATTGGTTAATGAGGACTTCATTTCCGATCAGGTTTTGGACACGTGTAGGTCTTCTTAGGAAGGTATGTGTATGACCTCCTAGGATGAGGTCTATATCTTTTGTGCTTTCTGCAAGTGTTATGTCAGAGACACGTTCATTGGTTCTGTATTTATAACCTAAATGTGACAGGCAGATGACATAATCACACCTCATTTCATTTCTCAAGATAGAGGCTTGCTTTTGTGCTTCTGCTATCGGATCAAGGTATACAGTGCCCGCACTAAGATTAGGAGGCACTAACCCTTTGAGCTCGATGCCGATGCCAAGGAGTCCTATTTTGATGCCATCTTTTTCTATGATTTTTCTTTTAGATATTTTACCGTCTAAGATGGTATCACTAAAGTCATAATTACTGACTATAAAAGGGAAGTCCGCATGAGCCATTTGTTTTTCAAATCCCTCTATGCCGCCGTCGAAGTCATGATTTCCCATCGTACTCGCATCATAGCCCATCTCCGTCATGAGTTTGATTTCTATCTCACCACCGAAAAAGTTATAGTAAGGGGTACCCTGAAAGATATCTCCACTGTCTAAGAGTAAAATGTTTTTTTCCTCTTTTCTGATTTGTTTTATTAGGTGAGCTCTTTTAGCGGCACCACCTAGGCCCTGATTCCTGCTGCCATCCATTGGAAAAGCGTCTACTCTAGAATGGACGTCATTGGTATGTAGAATTGTGATTCTTGTGATCTCAGGATCATGCATGAAGGCATGGAAAGGAAATTTTCCTGAGACTCCTACCAAGGAGCCAGCTACAGTATGACCTATAAATGCTCTTCTATCCATCAATGTATTCTTTCAGAGTTATCTATTGTTATTTCTTTATTCTCCTCTTGGAGGCCTTCTAGATGGGCTATGACTACATCTCTAATGAATACGCCTGAGTCTTCCAGCTCAAATCTGCTCAAGAATTTTGCGGCACCAGAACCAGTTGCAACATAATCAGGCAGTGCGACTCTGTAAGTCTTATTCAGATCAAGGGCCTTTCCTTTGATTAGTATATCTGTCGCTTTTCTATTAGAGATAGTGAATTCAAGATTCCTAGAGATAGGCCAGCCATTACTTTCTGCCATATGATCTACGAGTTCCTTCATAGTGTGACCATCTAGTTCCACGACCACTAGATGATTATCAAAGGGCATCAGCTCATAGATGGTACCTTTCTTTAGAGGTCCTTTATTGACTACAGGAATTCTAAATCCTCCGTAATTCTGCAAGGCGATATCCACCTCTTTGAAGAACATCTTATTAGCCTCGGTAAGGAGTATGTCTGTAAACCAATTTCCAAGATTGGAGTTAGGTCTCGTTTTCTCTAGATTCTGATCTAGGGTTCCGATGATCTTATCCATTTCAGCAGACAGCTCATTTTTATATGGAGCTATCATCTTTTCTAGCTTCTTGTCAGTAGGGTAGAAGCTATTAGTGCTTAGATAATTTACATTGGTGTCAGCTAGATGTGTAACTGTCTTACAGGAACTAACTATTAGTATTATTCCTAGGAGCCAAAGTAAACGTCCACTATACATTCAATATGATTTTTGCTTCTTCTTTAATGGCCTTTACAGCGAGGTCTGTTGGGATTTTCTTCATCGTTCCCAGCTTAGTCATCAGTGCACGTGAGAATTCATCCGCAGAACTGTTATTCATACTTTCTGCAGTATTAGCGATAAGCGCAATGGAGTCATTCTTAGTTAGAGTAATGATATCCCACAATTTATTACTGACATACAATTGCTGTGCAAGATTGTGCTCGTATTCTTTCTGGATGGAAATGACCATGGCCGTTTTTAGCTCAGAGACAGACATTCCTCTTGTCTTCAGTCTGAGTAAGAGATTATGGACGGTAATCCTATCACAGAATAAGATAAGCCTTTCATAGGCTTGAAGTTTCAGAGGAATGGCATCTTTAGAGTATTTCCCTCGATCTTCTAAGATCTTCATCTGATAGTCCTTCTGAATTTGCTGTCTCTGTATAAAGTACACGGCAGCAAAAACGATCAAACCAGGGATGGTAAACTTGAGTATTTCTAATATTGTTTCCATGGATTAAAGTAGAACTTAAACTTTTAGACTAGAACTAATGTTTGCAAATGTATATTTTTGATGTCAAAGGAAGATTAACAGCCCTAACATTCTTACATGGAAGAAGTCAAACAAACACAACAATCACCTATTTCGCTTACAGAAGGCGCGATCAAGCAGCTCGATGCTCTTATGAAGGAAAAGCATGTTCCGGAAGGTCATGGCCTTAGGGTCGGCATAAAAGGTGGTGGATGTTCTGGATTTACCTATGTATTAGGTTTTGATGAGAAGAAGGAGGGAGACGACGAGTATGATATAAATGGGGTAACAGTCTATATGGAAAAAGCCCATGGTCTGTATCTCTTAGGAATGGAGATAGATTGGCTAGAAGGCTTAAATAACAGAGGCTTTGTATTTAATAATCCCAATGCAACGGATACTTGTGGCTGCGGAACAAGCTTCTCTGCCTAGAGTACCAGTTTTTACATTAGTTATCTACAAGCTTAAGTCAAATCACAGAAGACTTTCTTTACAACACCTTGGATCTCAAACGCTTTTCTAGGATTGTAGGTTTGTGTTTTTCATTAGGTTGAATGAACTTCTATTAATATCATATCGCCCTGATGTATTGGTTCCTCCCCCTTGCCTCCAACATTCATTGAGTCACCTATTGCTCTGAGCAGAAAATACCCGTGGCTTTCAGGGGCAAACTTTATAGAGACTCAATAATATGCCTCAAAGTTCTCCTCATCAAATATTGGAATACCACAAGCGACTTGCTAAAGTTGGCCCCAAAAAGAAAAGGAAATAAGCTACAGTAAAAGTGGGGTCCCTGAGTGGAAACCTTTTCTTTTATGAATGCATAAAAAAAAAGACCCCAAGGAAACCTTGAAGTCTAATTTCTTATACTTGATTACGTTCCAAAGGAAGAGGCTTTATCAAGCGTTTGTATTGTAAATATAAGTCAATTTGCTATATTAAGCAATATGAGGCTTAGTTTAAGAACCAAATACCTGTCCCAGCCAAGATATGATAGATATCTAATTGCTACTGGAAATGATTTAAATAGGGCAAAGAAGTTGTATACAGCAAACATAAGATTAACCCAGGCTTTTCATCCTGTAGTAAGCCAATTTGAAGTAATTCTTAGAAATAGCTTAAACCTTGAACTATCAAATCATTTTGCAGATCCTAATTGGATTCGCAACCAAAAAAGCGGATTTATGGATGATGCTTCATTGGGGGCTAACAAATACCTCAAGAGACAAGTAGTATCTACAGAAAGAAAATTGAGGAGAAGTAGGGCTATTATTACAAGTGGCAAAGTTTTATCAGATCAAACTCTTGGATTTTGGGTAGCTCTCTTTTCTGTTCCATACTATAGGTTGTTGCTTGGTAAACCTATACAAATATTCCCTCATAAACCTTCGGTAGAAAACAGGTCTACCTTGCATCAGAAACTAGAGAAAATAAGGGATTTCAGAAATCGAGTTAATCATTGTGAACCAATTTGCTTTAGGGAAATACTATCAATTGCAATGAAGCTACTCTAATTAAACAAATGATTATAGATCTAACAGGTTGGTTAGACCCAAATCTAATTCCTTTCCTAAATAAACTCGATAATATAAAATCGAAAATTAACAATCTACTCAGGGTATAGCCAGTCGATAACACATGATGATGACGGCATATCCTTTGGAATACGATGCATATCATAATTCCGATATAAAAAAAGAGGCTATCCCTTGCGAGACAGCCTCTTTTCTATTTTATGATCACTCAGAATTACATGTTCTTGATGATTTCGTTTCCGAACTCTGAACATTTAACTAGAGTGGCATTCTTCATTAATCTTTCAAAGTCATAAGTGACCTTCTTGGATTTGATAGCGCCTTTGATTCCTCTTTCTATGATCTTACCGACTTTACCCCATCCCATGTAATCAAACATCATTACACCTGATAAGATGACAGAACTTGGGTTCACTTTGTCCTGACCTGCATACTTAGGTGCAGTACCATGCGTCGCCTCGAATACAGCTACTCCTGTTTCGTAGTTGATGTTAGCACCTGGTGCTATTCCTATACCTCCTACAGCTGCTGCAAGAGCATCAGAAATATAATCACCATTAAGATTCAGCGTAGCGATTACATCATACTCTGCAGGTCTTAGTAAGATCTGCTGTAAGAATGCATCTGCGATCACATCTTTGATGATGATCTCTCTATCCTTATGCTTAATTACTTGCCATGGTCCACCATCTAGATCAGTACCACCGAATTCTTTCTTAGCCAACTCGTAACCCCACTCTTTGAATTTACCTTCTGTAAATTTCATGATGTTACCCTTGTGAACAAGAGTTACAGACTTTGCTTTCTTGTTTTTGATAGCGGCATTGATTGCTGCTCTGACTAGTCTCTCTGTTCCTTCTACTGATACTGGTTTTACACCAATAGATGCCGTCTTAGGGAATCTTATGCCTTTTGCACCCATCTCATCGATAAGGAAGGACTTTACTTTTTCATTTTCTTCAGTACCGTGTAGGTATTCTATACCTGCATAGATATCCTCAGTATTCTCTCTATAGATAACCATATCTACAAGACCTGGTTTCTTTACTGGAGAAGGTACTCCTCTATACCACTTCACAGGACGTACACAAGCATATAGATCTAATCTCTGTCTGATGGCTACATTCAGTGATCTGAATCCACCTCCTACTGGAGTCGTTAGAGGCCCTTTGATAGCCACTAGGTGCTCCGCTATAGTATCTGTAGTCGCCTGTGGCAACCAATCACCAGCGTTTCTAGCATTAGCTTTTTCACCTGCGTATACTTCCTTCCAGTGAATCTTTCTGTCACCATCATAAGCCTTTTCTACAGCTGCGTCGAATACCTTTTGTGCTGCTGCCCAAATATCTGGTCCTATGCCATCTCCTTCAATAAAAGGGATAATAGGATCCTTAGGGACTTGCACTCTTCCTCTTCTGGAAAGTGTAATTTTTGTTCCGCTCATATTAAACTATCTATTTTTTAGCTTTATTAATAAGGCTGCAAAACTACTGAAATAGTTGTTTTATTGCTCAAAAACCCACTTTATTACCTCTGAAGGGCTCCTCCAGCGATCAGTTCACTAAAAAATAGAGTATTGGCAAAGAGCTTACTCCCGGCTAACCAATAGCCTCTGAAGTTGGGATTATCCACTATGGCGATCACTTTTCCATCACCGACCCTTGCACAGTGTACACCGACAGCTCCTCTCGCCATCAAGGCATTACGTTTAGAGGTATAACCACTCATTACGGGGTTAGAGGTATAGTGCATCGGAGAGGCTAGTGCATTGTCAGTATCTGCATAGAATTGTGTCCCTTTTTTGAAGACTGGCAGAGAATCGTCCGTATATCCAAAGAATAGAGGATGTGAGAGGTCTACTTTCGTCTCAAAGATGGCACCTCCGATAACCTGGGAGCCAGAAGACTGCTGCATATTCTCGTAGGCAATCTTAGCTTTGGATCGTTTATCTGCTTTTACTCTTTCTAGTTTGGTCCAGCCTATCTTATTGGTAAAATTGATTGCTCTACGATAAGCGACTAAAGTGCCACCTTTTTCCATCCATTTTCTAAGCTTTTCTGTAGGAAGGTCCTCCTGACTGTATCGACCATCAGGCATGATTATGAGATTATATCTGTCCAGATTTCGAGATTTTAACTGTCGCTTATCTATCATGGTGAAGGGGATATGCAGTCGCTGATCCAGCTGATACCAAGAGGAGCCTGCTTCATAAGAGCTGACGCCTTCACCGACGATAATCGCAATCTTGGGCTTAGTCAAGGCTGCCTGATCAGGACTGCCTATGGCATCGCCACTGTCAGAATAACCCGAATCTATAGAATATACCTGTACCATGTATCTGTCAGCGAGTGCTTGCACAGTGCTTATAATTTCTTCCTTCTTCTGTTTTTGGTTATTCAGTGGAATGATAAGCGTACCGCTATTTATCTTCTTTTCTTCCTGGTTACTGCTGATGCTTATGGGCTTCTGAGTCACCTTGACTTTGATCTCTTGATCGAGAAGGCCGTACAGAACAGCAGGTGTATTATATTCTTTCCAATCTAGGTAAAGGGCATAGCTCTTTTCGTTTATAGAATGACTGACGAATTCTACACCTGTGGCCTTGGGTCCTAAGCTCACCGTCTTAGCTGTTTCTGCAGCATTAATATTTAGAGCCAGTGGTAAGGTCCATGCCGAGACATCATAGAAGAGGCTATCTGGAAAAGTATTTACACGTTCAAAAATTGTTTTGATAAGACCACTTTGTCTTTGATTCTTGGGGACTACATAGCTGCTCTCCTTACGGAAGGTCATATTGTCTACTTGGAGGTTGTTATCGAGTTTGTAGACGTCTATCTTATGCCTATTAAGCATATCCAAGAAGAAAGAAGCCTTGTAATGGTCCTCCGCATCGAAGACAAAGGCCCCTTTATTAGAGTATGCCTGCTTGAAGAAATCCCTCTTGTAGCTTAATAGATCTTTCTTCAGATGCATCGCAGCTCTCTGTGTAGAGATGGAGGTCACAACTTGATTTCTTATAGTAAAGGGGAAGCTCATGGTGCCATTGTCAGTCTCTCTCAGGTGACCTCTAGCACTGGCTTGCTCAAATAGGATACCGACACAGCCATTGATGTCAGGGTAGGTACTTCCCTTACCATAGTAATAATCATCAAATCTTTTCTTAGTAAAGTATAATGAGCCGATGCTATCTAGGTTGGCAGCATGAAACTTTGCGATCCTTTCAGTTAGGGTTTGATTGACTTTAGGGGTATTGGGATTGGTTCTACTTGGGACACCTGGCTGAAAGAAGAAAGTAGAGTTAGAACCCATCTCGTGGTGGTCCGTCAGGATGTCTGGCTGCCACTCTTGAAATCTCTTGATTCGGCCCTTGCTTTCTGGATGGATATTAAAGATCCAATCTCTATTCAGATCAAACCAATAGTGGTTAGTCCGACCGCCTGGCCATACTTCATTGAACTCTCTGCCTGTAGGGTCAGAGGACAAAGTTTGGTGCTTATGCATATTCGCCCAGGTGCTGAATCTATTCAAGCCATCAGGATTATAGCTAGGGTCTATAATGATTACTGCATTTTCTCTGAGTTCTGTAAGTTCTTTGCTTTGGCCGGCTAGGAGGTAATAGGCCACCATAGTAGAGGCATTAGATCCGCTGCTTTCATTGCCGTGGATGCTGTAACCCTGATAGAGAACCAGTGGAATAGAGGAGAGGTCTGTATTAGCTTTAGCATTGGAGCTGATCAGGGCATTCCTTTGATCTTTTATTTCATCTAGATTTTTAAGGTTTTCTTCTGAGGAGATGATAAGATTGACCAATGGTCTGTTCTCATGTGTACGAGCAAATTCTTCAAAGATGCAGTTAGGAGAAGATGCGCAGAGCTCTTTCATGTACCTATAGAGTTGGTCATGCGTAATATGCCACTCTCCGATCTGATACTGAAGAAAGGATTGCGGATCGGGGATTTGCTTATCATACTCTATTTCAGGTAGATAGTATGAATTGGGGACCTGAGCGATACTTACTATACTGCTTAATAAGAATATCTGAAGTATCGTTAGCTTTGTCAGCTTGATTATCATCTTGATGGATTTGTCATGGTAATATACAATCTCTTATAAAGGTTTATGTCATTAATAGTTTCATATTTAGTTATCCCTCTAGTATTTCTGATGCTGGCTGTAAATGTCTATTTCAGAGTGCGAATGATAAAGCAATACAAGGCCCTGACCAAGAAACAGATAGATGTACATCCTAAGGTGTTTTTTAACAAGAAAAAGAGAGCCTCCTATTTTGATCAGTATCACCCCAAGCATAAGGCCGAGCTTAATGCTTTTTCAGAGTCCTTGGACAATCTGATAAAGTTCGTCTTTATAGGCTTTGTGTTGATATTACTTTGTTTTTGCTACCTTTATTTCAATAGGTAATTTGTGAAGTTAGGATTAATCGGACTAGGTCATTTAGGTAAGATTCATTTCAATTGTTTGAAAGAAACAGACTTTGATTTGCTAGGGATTTATGATCCTGCTCTTTCTGGAAATTATGAGGGGACTAAAATCTATGCAGACCTTGAGAGTTTGATTTTAGAATCAGAGGCCTGCCTTATTGCCGCACCGACCACCGAACACTTTGCACTGGTATCTCAAGTGCTGAAAGCAGGAAAACATTGTTTTGTAGAAAAACCCATGGCTAGTACACTATCAGAGGCTAAAGCCCTTCTTGACTTGTCATTAGAACATCCTGATTTGGTGACCCAAGTGGGATTCGTAGAGAGATATAATCCGGCCTTTTCTTTTTTAGAAAACGATATAGCTAATCCGAAGTTTATAGAGGTACATCGTTTGGCTCAGTTCAATGAAAGAGGTAATGATGTCAGTGTTGTTTTTGATCTCATGATACATGATCTAGATCTCTTATTGACGATGAAAAATTGTGCTGTCAAAGAAATCAGAGCAACAGGAGTGCAAGTCTTTACAGATACTTTGGATATCTGTAACTGTAGGATAGAGTTTGAAGATAACTCGGTTGCTAACTTGACTGCTAGTAGAATGAGTCTCAAAGTGATGCGGAAGTTTAGAATATTCCAGGAGAATTGCTATCTGAGTATAGATCTCCAGAAGAAAGAAAGTCAGATAATAAAACTATCTGATGAGGAGTTGAATGAAGGGATGACTATAAAGGTAGGGGACAAGACGAAGCAAATGATCCTAAAGTCTTCTGGAACATTAAAGGGGAATGCAATCGTAAAGGAACAAAGATATTTTTACGATTGTATCCTAAATAAAAGATCTAGCCAGGCCAATTTTAGTAATGCATTCAGGACTACCAAGTTGGCCCACGAAATAGAAGAGTTGGCTAGAAAATCGTCAAGTATATAAAATGAAAAAACTAATTATAGCTTTCACTTTTCTCAGTCTGTTTTCCTGTGGACTTACAGATAATTTTAGTGAAGAGCCCATGTATCTCATTATAGATGAGGCAAAGTTTACACCACCATCTGGTATTCCCAATACTGCATTTATTCGGGATGTATGGGTCTATGTTGATGGATTCAATGTCGGCGTATTTGAGTTGCCAGCAAGGGTGCCAGTACTAGGCAGTGGTACGACTGTGGAAGTAGATGTGATACCTGGTATCAGAGATAATGGTCTGGAGTTTTCTGCTAAAGAGTATCCGTTTTACACCAGAGAGAATTACGTACTTGATTTCGTTCCTTCGACTGAAGTGCAATTAGATCCTGCCTTTGAATATCTAGATAATGTCAACTTTGCTGTCATCGAAAACTTTGAAGTGGATAACTTATTTTCTCTAGATCTAGATGATGAGGATGAGACGAAGATTGTCAGGTCAGAGGAGACGCCATATGGCAGCTTCGGTGGTAAACTTTGTATTACAGAATCCACTTCCAGATTCCAGCAGACCACACAGCAAGCCTATCCAACTGAGATTTTTAATAGTTCTGAAGTGTATCTGGAAATTGATTACAAGTCCGAGGTGAATTTTTCAATTGGCTATTTAGGTCAGATTTCTACAATCAGTAATTCTGTTCCTGTTATCACATTATTCCCAAAAGAAGAATGGAGCAAGCTTTATCTCAACCTATCTGCTCAGCTAAACGGCGGAGAATTCGATGCTTATAAACTGTACTTCGGAGGGTCTGGCTTGGATGAAGAAGGCTGTCTTTGGATTGATAATGTCAGAATAGTCTATATCTAATCTCATGTCGAAGAGGAACTCATAGATGGTAATTCAGCGAAAAACAGAGTTGTTCTTTTATCGTTTTTTTGACTGGTTGTCAGCAGGCATTGCCTGGCTAATCTTCTTTGTGTATAGACGTAGAATCGTAGAACCTGAGGTCAGCATATCTGAGGTCCTTTCAGACGAAAAGCTCTCTCTAGGACTGATGGTCATCCCTCTAGGATGGGTAATTTTATACTCCATCTTTGATAAGTATTCTGATATCTATCGATATTCCAGACTAGGGACCTTAAGAAGAACTTTGTTGCTTTCCTTAGTCGGTTGCCTCTTTCTGTTCTTTACTATTTTGATAGATGATACCACAGTGCAGTACGTCAGTTTTCTGACTCCCTTTTTAGTATTATTGGGGTTGCATTATTTCATAACGAGCTTCTTTAGAATGCTGCTCCTGACCTGGGCAAAATTTCGATTGAAAGCAGGAAAGGTAAGCTATGCCACCTTAGTTTTAGGAACTGATAAAGCAGCCAGTAAGTTACAGAATGATGTGCTGTCCGGTAAGAATCCACTGGGTTTGAATTTCATTGGTTTTCTTAGTGAAGACAAGAGTGATAGTCAGCAAAAACTGCCTTATCTCGGAAGCCTAGATGAGCTAGATAGAGTGCTAGAAAATGAAAAGGTTGAAGAAGTCATTTTAGCCATTGAGGCGGAGAATAAAGACAAAGTTTACTCAGTGTTAGATAAGCTCTACGAGCATAAAGAAGTAGTACTGGTCAAAATTATTCCACAGCTATACGAGCTACTACTAGGTAAGGTAAAACTAAATCATGTACCGGCGTCAGGTCTTATAGAGGTAGATCAAGTCATGATGCCTCGTCATGAACAAGTCGTCAAGAGAGTCCTGGATATCATAGCAGCAGTAGTGCTGATTGTGCTTTGTTTGCCCTTGTATCTATATGTGGCTATAAGAGTGCGATTATCCTCGTCTGGGCCATTGCTATTTAAGCAAGAAAGAATAGGGAAGAATGGTCAGCCTTTTCACATCCTCAAGTTCAGGTCTATGTATACAGATGCAGAAAAAGCGGGGCCACAATTAAGCAGTGATCACGACCCAAGAATAACACCATTCGGGAGGACTATCAGGAAGTGGCGACTAGATGAAATACCTCAGTTTTTTAATCTCTTGCTGGGGGATATGTCGCTAGTAGGCCCTAGGCCCGAACGTCAGTATTTCATAGATAAGATCGTGGGCAAAGAACCCTTGTATAAGCATCTTCTGCAAGTAAGGCCCGGCATCACCTCATGGGGACAAGTGGAGTTTGGGTATGCTTCTACTGTAGATGAAATGGTCCAGAGAATGAAGTATGACCTTAGGTATCTAGAGAATATGTCTGTGAGCTTAGATGTAAAAATCTTATTCCAGACTTTCCTCATCTTATTACAAGGTAAAGGCAAGTAGTATGAAGAAATATGGTCTTATTGGATACCCACTCAGTCATACTTTTTCTCCTGGTTATTTCACCAAGAAGTTTAGATCCGAAGGTATATGCGCTGAGTATAAGGCATATGAATTAGAAGACCTTTCTTCTATCAATGAGTTGTTTGGTAGTGGCATCCTAGGACTCAATGTAACGATACCCTACAAAGAAAAAGTGTTGCCCTATCTGGACACATTAGAAGGATTTGCCGCAGAGATTAAGTCAGTGAATACAATCTCTAAAGTGGGCAATAGATTGGTAGGGTCTAATACTGATGTTTATGGTTTTCAGCATAGTCTTTTGAAGCTGGATTTGCCTTTTAGGCTAGAGGGTAGTAGTGCTTTAGTGCTAGGAACGGGAGGCGCTTCTAAGGCTATTAATTATGTGCTAGAGCAACTTGGAGTCACAATCTATGCCGTCTCTAGAACTAAGACTACTGATACAGATTTTGACTATAATTCCTTAGCAAAAGAAGATCTCAGTGCTTTTAATATTATAGTGAATACGACACCTCTAGGAATGTACCCCAATGAGGAAAAGGTGCCTGATATAAATCTAACTCAGATATCCTCTAATCATTTGGTATATGACCTTATTTATAATCCCCAGAAAACATTACTTTTGAACGGAGCTGAAGCTAATGGAGCTGTGATTCAGAATGGATTAGAAATGCTGAAATTACAGGCAGAAAAATCATGGGAAATATGGAATGCAACAGGTAGCAATAAGGGAGATTAAACGAATAAAATTTAATGGCAAATTCTGCTTTCGAATATTTGGATTTTGACAATACTGAGATAGCATTCAGTTACAAATCCAATAAGGAATTAAAAAGGCTCAAGTGGCTATTCAAAGTAATGAATAATAGTACTTTAGTCAATCTAGGTTCTAAACTGACCCCTACATTGCTGAAGTATCACTTCCCCTTTGTAAGCACAATGGTCAAGGAAACCATCTTTAAGCAATTCGTGGGTGGGGAGACGATTATGGATACTCAGAAGGTCATCGATCAGCTTTTTAATTACAATGCATTAACCATTCTGGATTATGGTGCTGAGTCCAAGTCAGGGCAAGATGAGCTAGATGCTGTCGTAGATGAGCTAACAAAGGCAATAGAACTGGCTGCAGCAAATAATTCTGTGCCTATTATAACTACTAAACTGACTTCTCTAGCCCCTAACGAATTGCTAATCAAAATGCAGACTGATACGCTGCTGACAGAAGCAGAGGAGCATGAAAAGAAACAACTTATAAGAAGATTAGATGCACTCTGTAAGAAGGCCTATGATCTAAATGTAGGAATAATGGTTGACGCAGAGGAGAGTTGGATGCAAGATACAATAGATCAGCTTGTAGATGAGATGATGCGGGCCTATAATCAAAAGGCTGTCACAGTCTGGAATACCTTCCAGCTCTATCGAAAAGATAAGTTGGATTTTTTGAAAGCTTCATTCGAAAAAGCTGAAGCTAATGGCTACCTCTTAGGCGCGAAATTAGTAAGAGGCGCATACATGGAAAAAGAAAGAGACAGAGCCTCAGAGTTAGGTGTCAGCAGCATCATACAAGAGAGTAAAGAAGAGACTGATATCGACTATAATAAGGCACTGACTTTCTGTATAGAGCACTATGAAAAAATAGCCTCTGTCTGTGCCTCACATAACACCAAGAGTAACCAACTTCAGGCTCATATAATAGAGAAGAGTAAGATAGATGTAAAACATCCTCATCTCAATTTCTGTCAGTTGTACGGTATGTCGGATAATCTTACTTTTAATCTTGCAAAAGCAGGATATAACGTGGCTAAATATGTGCCATATGGACCTCTCAGAGAAGTCGTGCCTTATCTTATAAGAAGAGCACAAGAAAACACTGCAGTAACGACGGATATGAGTAGAGAGTTACGCTTTATCACTAAAGAGATTAAGAGACGTGGCTTGTAAAATTGTTGGGTTGATCATACTGCTTAGTTCTCAGTAGTACTAAGGTGCAGGCATGCTCTACGATGATGCCATTTTCATTTGCTAACTTGGCTAATTCAGGATTTTCTGCACCCGGATTGAATATAATTCTTTTGGGCTTTAGATTTATTATGTAATCATATAGAAGAGGTTGCTTGTCAGGGCCTACATATAGGGTTACAGTGTCTACGGATGCTATTTTTGGTTGGTCAGTTATGATATCAATTTGACCAATTTTTCCTTCTCTGATACCTACTGGAAATACTTCATATCCATGCTTATCTAGTTCTAGTACTGCTTTGTAAGAATATCTTTCTGGATTGGGAGAGGCGCCTATGACTACAGTTCTTTTCATAATGAATTATATGATAATTTAATCTAATATATAAAGACATACCCTATATTTGATTGGAAAGCTGATTAATTTCTTGTGCAATAGTTTGTATTAAAAATATTTTATATGTGTAATTTACTGATAAGCAGTTGTTTGAGTCAAGGTGTTCGATTTTCAAGAACATTAATATTCTGTTTGTTAATCTTAGCTATTTCCTCGCAATCTCTTCAGGCTCAGCAGTTTAGTGTTGCGAGAATATGGAATGAATTGGTACTCAATGCCATTAGAAATGATTTTGCAAGACCCACAGTACATGCTAGAAACTTACATCATACTTCGATAGCTATGTATGATGCATTCGCAGTCTATGATAGTGAAAATGAGCCTTACTTCCTAGGTAAGACTGTAGGAGGCTTTACTTGTGATTTTGAAGGTGTTCCACCAGTAGAAGATGTAGAAGCTGCCAGACGTACAGCCATAAGTTATGCGGTCTATAGATTGATTCAGCATAG
This sequence comes from uncultured Saprospiraceae bacterium, assembly GCA_937921825.1. Lineage (GTDB taxonomy): Bacteria > Bacteroidota > Bacteroidia > Chitinophagales > Saprospiraceae > RFSX01. The sequence goes on along the minus strand of CAKZVK010000048.1, from coordinate 7,291 downwards.
ATTCAGTGAAGCACCAGGAAGAGGCGAAATATTTCATGATATTGACTTATTGTTTTCTGCATTTAATTATGATAGAGACTATACGGATAGTAATTATCTCAATGGCAATCCTGCCGCTCTTGGTAACTACATTGCTGAGAAACTTATTGAGTACGGGTTTCAAGATGGGGCAAATGAATCTGACCAGTATAGTAATACGTTTTATGAGCCTTCTAACCCACAATTGAATCCATTTAGACCATTTGCATCCAGTATTTTTCCTTCTGGAAACGAACTCTTAAATGATCCAAATAGATGGCAGCAATTGAATATACCTGGGTTGGTAGATCAGGCTGGAAACTTGATCCCTGGAGGGTCCCTTCCATTTCTAAGTCCAGAGTGGGGTAGGGTTACACCGTTTGCCTTATCTGATGAGGATAAGCAGCTGTTTGAAAAAGAAGGTGATGAGTATATAGTGTATCATGATCCTGGACCTCCATATTATCTAGATACGCTTGAGAATACAGTTTCATCAGAGGAGTATAAATGGGGTTTTTCATTAGTTGCTCATTGGAAGACTCATACCTTACTAGACTCAGTCTTTTATGATATTTCTCCAGCTTCACTAGGGAATATTGAAAAGTTACCTGAGACTATTCAGGAATATAAAGAGTTTTATAAGTTCCAAGAGGGTGGAGATGCAAGTAGAGGCTATGATGTAAATCCTGTAACTGGAGAGCCGTACGAGCCGCAGATGGTGCAGAGAGGGGATTACACCAGAGTCATCGCTGAGTGGTGGGCTGATGGTCCAGAGTCTGAGACACCTCCAGGACATTGGTTCACGATACTCAATAGCGTCTCGGATAGACCTGAGCTCATCAAGAAATATAAGGGACAAGGGCCTTTATTATCTGACCTAGAATGGGATGTAAAGTCATATTTTGCTTTATCTGGTGCGATGCATGATGCAGCGATCTCAGCATGGAGTATAAAAGGCTATTATGATTATATCAGACCTATCTCTGCTATTAGATATCTTGTCCATAGAGGGCAATCGTCTGACTCATTAGCTCCAAATTATGATATAGCAGGTATGCCTCTAGTGCCTGGTTCTATTGAGCAGATCCTCGATAATGACATTCTTCTGAACTTTGATAATTCGAATTATGGCCATATAAAGGATCTACAGAATGTCTTTGAGGATCAGCGATTCTTTTCGAGTACCTCCACTTGGAGACCGTATCAACCCATTAATTTTATTACACCACCGTTTGCTGGATATGTATCTGGTCATTCTACTTTTTCTAGAGCAGCTGCAGAAGTGCTAACAGAATTTACTGGCGATGCATTCTTCCCTGGAGGACTAGGTACCTACGAAATCCCAGCAGACATTTATTTAGAGACTCAGCCAGGCCCTACCGAAGACCTGGTACTGCAATGGGCAACTTATCGTGATGCTGCTAATCAGTCTTCTCTATCTAGAATATGGGGTGGGATACATCCTCCTATAGATGATATCCCTGGAAGAAAAATAGGTATACAAGTGGGAAATGACGCTTTTGACCTTGCAGATTCATTGTTTGGAGATCCCATATCTTCTAATGAGGAGCTGCAAAGTGCGACATATAATCTCTCGATATTTCCAAATCCTGTCAATATAAAAGGAAACTTACGTGTAAAATGTGACGAACAGTTTACAATTAGCGACCTAGAGATAATTGATATTACAGGTAAGAGATTGGTGTCAGTATCTCAGTCTTCTAGTCAAAATGAACTAAGCATTGATTTGACGGAGTATGAGCTTCAGGGCGGTATTTACAATATCAGAGCAACTCTTTCCAATGGAGCAAAGGCCCTTAGGTCCATCATATTATTGGATTAAGCATTCAGATCCCATATAGCTGCATGTAATTGCATTTAAAGTCAAGACTATTCCATCTAGGCCCAGAGAGTCACCTCTTCTGGGCCTTCTTTTTTGTCTATATAGAAGTGTATAAAGTGTTGCTTTTTATCTGAGAAACCTTAAACCTCCCTTTATATGGGTAGTAGAAATGTTAAAACTAGCTCCAAGATTCTAGGCTGTGCGCGGCTTTAGACATATTAATATTATCATATATATATTCTACCCTGATTTCTGTAAGGGCCTCTCTTATTCATGTTTGTCCTATAAGTATAAATTTCCATGTATATCCATTTGCATATTGCCAAACGGTTAGACTGTAGAAAGCTAATTCTAGTAGACCTATTAATGTAAAGTAGGTTCCATTTAAAGGAATGTGACTCATGATTTTGCCTAGTAGCTGTCAATTTGAATTACTAAGTCTAGGGTAAAGCAAAAGAATGGATGTCATTATTAAGTAAACAATATCTCTCCAAAAGGAGAAAAATATTAGATGACTATAAGACACCTCTTAATTTTCTTAATCGCTAATTGTAGCGTATTTACTGCTGGGGCAAGCAACTCCAGCAAAACGCTTCTTGAAAAAGGCGAGACCTCCCCAATCAATTGTCAATTCCAAACGATAGAATCGTTTAGCAGAGCTAATAAAGGTGCTACTCATCACCTAAGTATCCAAACTCATACAAAAGAAGACGTATCACGTGTATTGTATAACATAGATATCATTTTTGGTAATTACCTGTTTGATGTAGACGTGGAAGTGAAAAGTGGAGAATATGAAAAATATGTGCTAGCAGATGACAAGAGTACAAAAATAGAAATGAAAAAAGAAATAGAAAGGATCCAGTGCACCAGTTGTGCTTGGGTCTAGTCTTGTTTTATTTATAAAGAGAAACCTAATTTTATTTAAACCTAATACTGAGAAAATTTTATGAGAATGAACAAAATGTTTTACTTATTCAAATCATGGGAGCAGAAGCAAGCATTATTGCTATGTCTGTTTTTCAGCGCATTATCATTTACCCAGGAGGGTAGTGCTTCTGCTGTGGAGGCCAATGATTGGGAAAAGCATTATTCAAGTAATTACACAGAGAATCTATCAGATGCTGAAGAAAATTTAGCTTCTGTTTCTTGTGATCCAATCCAAAATACTAAGTTGATTAGTTGGAACTTGGATGCTTGTAAGAACTATGATGATGCTTTTTCGTACCATGAGTTTACACCACATGTGAACTCAAATGGAGGCTGTACAAATGTAAGCGGCTCCATAGTAAGTAGGGATAACCCAAGTGTCAACTTTCACAGTTGTGTGAAGGGAGTCGGCGGCATCGGTTATGGTATTTGCATTTCTGCCAACACTGGTAGTACTGTATCTTACGATGACAAAGCCGTAAGATTTAGCGTAACAGTTAATCCTCAAGACGCAGGAAATCTCTCGAAGCTAGAGTTTTTTGAAATGTCACCAGAACATGTAGAGTGGGAAAGTAGTTTCTTTCCTGCTGAGTATCAAGGTCCAAATAATAGGCCATTGAAGTATGGTGTAAGAGTAAAGAAGAATGGTGTAGTGATCTATGAATCTAGTGGTAATAATACTACTACTGGTTGGACAAAGGAAGTCTTTGATTTCTCTAGCGATCCAGACTTTAAGGTTACTACAACTACTACATTTGATTTTGAGCTTGTTTCTTATTCATTGATAGGTAATAAGGCCCAGTATAATGTTTGGGATTTAGATAATATTAGTGTTTATGGAGGATGTTGTAATGACCCTTGTGATGCTACCAGTTTTAATCCTGGTGGAATAACTGGATACTCTATAAATTGTGGAGCATTCGATCCACCGGCAATGTCCAGCTCACCAGCACCTAGTGGTTGCAATGGAGGAACAGTTGTCTATCAGTGGCAAGAGAAGAATGCTGCTAATAATTGGCAGTGGGTAGATATTACAGGAGCAACGAGTTCTACCTGGAATCCAGGATGGACTACTGTTTCAAATTGGATACGTCTCGGCGTTAAATGTGAACCTTGTGGAACGTGGAAATACACAGAAAGCACGGATATACATATAAATCACAATTATACTAATGGAGGTACTCTATCTTCAGATCAGTGTATATGCCCAGGAAGTACTGCAAGCAGTATAACCGCAACAGCTCCTTCAGGTAATAATTCTGAAGCGGATAATCATCTACAATCTAAATGGGAAAGTAGATCACCGGGTGGAAGCTGGCAAAGTATTCCTGGATATGTAAATGATGATCAAAGTCTTGGTACTCCAGATGTGCCCTTAACCTATAATCCAGGTACACTTAGTCAAACCAAAGAATACAGAAGATGCTCTAGGGTATATCCATGTACAGAATGGAAATGTACTAATGTGATAACTATTTCTGTAGACAATGAAGGACCTACAGCAAATAATCTCCCAGATGTTAATGTGACTTGTTATTCTGATATTCCAGCTGCAGACATCTCAGTTGTAACTGGCGAACATGATAATTGTAGTAATAAGAAAATAACAGTTACACATGTAGGAGATAATCCTTCTAGTGTAAATTGTGATGGTGCTGAAGTTACGGTAACTCGTACATACAGACTTACAGATGAATGTGGTAATCAAACTCATAAGACACAGAAGTTTCATGTTTCTGATAACATGGCACCTACTGCTAGTAATCCAGCAGGGAACAGCTTCCAGTGCTTTGATGATATTCCTGCTCCTAATCCTGCAGTAGTTACTGATGAAGCAGATAACTGTGAAGGCACACCTACTGTAACGCATCTAAATGACAACAAGACTTCTGCAAGTTGTAATGATTATGCAGGAGGAGGTTTCACCGTCGTAAGGACATATAGAGTTAAAGATTGTGCAGGAAATACTAAAGATGTTACACAGTCATTCACAATAAATGATACAACAAATCCTACGGCAAGTAATCCGTTACCGATAACTGTACAATGTTGGGATGATGTTCCTGCTCCAGATGCTAGTGTAGTTACTGATGAATCAGATAACTGTACTTCAAATGGGGATATTTCAGTTACTCATGTAAGTGATAGTAAAACAACAGTCTCTTGTGCAGATTATGCCAATGGTGGGTTTTCTTTTACAAGAAAATATAGAATTACAGACTGCGCTGGTAACAGTACAGATGTTGAGCAGACGATAAATGTAGATGATACTACAGATCCAACAGCTTCCAACCCTTCACCTATCAATGTTGAATGTTGGGAAGATGTGCCAGGTCCAGATGTGTCAGTAGTCGCTGGTGAAGCAGATAATTGTGTTTCTGCTGGTCAACTTACTGTGACACATGTTAGTGATAGTAAGACTTCAGCTACCTGTGCAGATTATGCAAATGGTGGCTTTAGCTTTACACGAACATATAGAATCGAGGACTGTGCAGGTAACTCTACTACAGTGACTCAAACTATTAATGTAAATGATACAACAAATCCAACTGCAAGTAACCCAGCACCTATTTCGGCACAGTGTTACGATGAGGTGCCTGCACCGAATATTGCAGTTGTAACAGATGAATCAGATAATTGCGATTCACCTAATCAATTAACAGTAACGCATGTAGGAGACAGTAATCCTAATCCTACTTGTTCTGATTATGCAAATGGTGGATTCACCATTACAAGAACATATAGAATAGAAGATTGTGCTGGTAATACAACTGATGTTACACAGACAATTAATGTTGACGATACTACTGCACCACAAGCTGGAAATCCATCTCCTATTGCAGTCGAATGCTTTGAAGATGTAATATCTCCAGATGTGTCTGTAGTTCCTGGTCTTTCAGATAACTGTACTTCAAATGGCGAACTCACTGTAGAGTTTGTAAGTGATAACAAGACTTCAGCTAGTTGTAATGATTACGCTAATGGTGGTTTTACCATTACTAGGACGTATAGAGTTCTGGATTGTGCTGGAAATGCTACTGAAGTAACTCAGGCTATCAGTGTGGATGATCAAACTCGTCCTACTGCAAGTAATCCATCACCGATAAATGTTCAGTGTTGGGAAGATGTGCCTGCTCCAGATGTTGCAGTAGTGACTGATGAAGCTGATAATTGTGATGCTCCAAATGAGCTTACAGTAACTCACGTCAGTGATAGTAAGACTTCTGCAGCTTGTAATGACTATGCAAATGGTGGTTTTGTAATCACTAGAACATATAGAATAGCAGATTGTGCTGGTAACTCAACTGAAGTTCAGCAAGTGATCAATGTTGAAGATACGACTGACCCTTCTGCAAGCAACCCATCATCGATAACTGTAGAATGTTTCGAGGATGTACCTGCTCCAGATGTTGCAGTAGTGACTGATGAATCTGATAATTGTGATGCTCCAAATGAGCTTACAGTAACTCACGTCAGTGATAGTAAGACTTCTGCTACTTGTGGCGATTATGCAAATGGTGGATTTACATTCACTAGGACATATAGAATTACTGATTGTGCAGGAAATGCAACAGAAGTAACTCAAACAATCAATGTAAATGATACTACTAATCCTACTGCAAGTAACCCTGCACCTATCACAGTTGAGTGCTTTGATGAAGTGCCTGCTCCAAATGTTGCTATAGTAACAGATGAAGCTGATAATTGTGATGCTCCTAATGAGCTTACAGTTACTCATGTTAGTGATAGTAAGACTTCAGTAACATGCAATGATTATGCTAATGGTGGATTTACTTTTACAAGAACTTACAGAATAGAAGATTGTGCTGGTAACTTTACTGAAGTAACACAAGCAATCAATGTAGATGATACGACTAACCCTAATGCTGGAAACCCTTCAGAGGTGACAGTAGAATGTTTCGAAGATGTCCCTGCACCAGATGTTTCTGTTGTACCTGGCCTTTCGGATAACTGTACTTCAAATGCAGATTTGACAGTAGAGTTTGTTAGCGATAGTAAAACTTCTGCACTATGTTCTGATTATGCAAATGGTGGTTTCACTATTACAAGAACATATAGAGTAAGCGATTGTGCTGATAATTCGATTGAAGTGACTCAGACGATCAATGTAGATGATACTACAGATCCAACAGCTTCCAACCCTTCTCCAGTAACGGTAGAATGTTTTGAAGATGTACCTGCACCAGATGTAACAGTAGTTACAGATGAGGCAGATAATTGTGATTCACCAAATGAATTGACAGTAACACATGAAGGAGATAGTAAGACCTCTGCAGTATGTAATGATTATGCTAATGGCGGTTTCACAATCACAAGAACATATAGAGTAACAGACTGTGCAGGTAACTTCACAGAAGTAACTCAAACTATAAATGTAGATGATACTACAGATCCAACAGCTTCTAACCCTTCTCCAGTAACGGTAGAATGTTTTGAAGATGTACCTGCACCAGATGTAACAGTAGTTACAGATGAGGC
>CAKZVK010000047.1 GCA_937921825.1 uncultured Saprospiraceae bacterium | reverse complement strand
GCTTTCTTGAGACTTTCGTCGAAGGCTTTCAATACTTCCTCTAGTGGATGGCCTTTGCTTTCAATGTCTTCTAGACTGATCTTACACTTTTCAGCTATCGTCTCATCTATTGTAAATCCTTCAGGTTTCACTAGATAGTTAGAATCTTCGATTGGCTTCAGGTCTTTGTCTAGGATAATCCAGGATAGATGCACCATTCGTGGCCATGCAAAGGTATCTGAAAAAGGCGCATTCCAGTTCTTTGGTTTATCTATAGCGGAGCAATCGAAAATGAGATACATCTAGTGTAATTATGAGGGAGCTTAAATATCACCTTAACTTTCAGGATTCAATAATTTTTCTATCATTCTTTCAGCAAGCATATGCGTCGTACTCTGCGCGATTCTATGCTTAATGAGTGGCTGGTCTGAAGATTTAGAATAGGCTGCAAATACCTGGTAGTTGCCAGCTGCATCTATTTCACAGTATACGCCTAAAGGTGTCTGGCAGCCGCCATCCATCAGCTTGAGCACTTTTCTTTCTACATTGGTTCTTTTAGCTGTAGGCGCATCATGTATTTGGGCGACTATTTTTTTGAGGTCCTGGTCGGTGGCTCTAATCTGATAGGCTATGACACCTTGTGCTGGAGCAGGTACGAATTCCTTGGGGTGCAGCTTTCTGACGACTAGGTCTGATAAATCCAGTTCTAATCGTTCCACTCCTGCAGCAGCTAGGATGATGGCATCATATTGTTTATCTCTCAGTTTCTGTATTCTAGTAGGCACATTTCCTCTCAGATTCTTTACTTCTACATCAGGAATGAGTCCGAGTAATTGTGTCTTTCGTCTTATAGAGGAGGTACCTACTATTGCCCCTGCTGGCAGTCCTACTGGTCTTTCTTCATCTATGCGGTCTGGTCTGATGATCAGCATATCTGATGGGTCAGCTCTCTCGGAGAGTCCTGCAAGAATTAAGCCTTCTACCTGGGTGGTAGGAAGATCTTTAAGAGAGTGCACAGCGATATCAATACTACCATTAATTAAGGCCTCCTCTATTTCTTTGGTGAAAAAGCCCTTCCCCTCTATTTTGTCAAAACTGAGGTCTTGAATGGTGTCACCCTTGGTTTTTATGATATTGAGTTCGCAACTGAAATTCAGGGCTTCGAGCTCTCTTTTGACCTTGTGGGCTTGCCATAAAGCCAATCTGCTTCCTCGGGTTCCTATGATTATTGATCTATTCACTTCGTATTTATTGAATAATGGCGAAGGTAACTATCCTATTGTTGCTAGAGAACTGTCTTGTAAAACATATGCATTTAATTTTTTCATTATTCAAAAGGTTGATTTACAGAGTTTTATGGAATTCAATGACTTTTTCTTAATGGAATATTAAATATCTAAAGCGATGCTGGCGTTTTCTTATTGAATTTTAAATGACTGACTATATTTGCAGTCCTTTAATATTCGAAAAGACGAATAACTAAACTCTTTACAAGGCACATCCAAAAGGTGTAGCCTGCATCCAACCCATCGACAACTTCGGTACTAAAGTTGCATATCTTGTTTAGTCTTTAGTGTTCAAAATTTCATCATCATCAGCCATATTTTATATGACTTACACCGTTGGGAAAATTGCAGAGTTGATTGGGGGTTCAGTACAAGGCGATTCTACTATTGAAATCAATGGCGCCGCTGGTATAGAAAAGGCCGGCTCTGGTCATATTACTTTCCTTTCTAATGATAAATATTACTCTGAAACTGAAAGGACTGCAGCTTCTGCCATTTTGGTACACCAGAAGTATGCTGAGAAAAGATTTACAATTCCCACGATTTGTGTAGATAATGTATACAGCGCATTGGCTGAGATACTAACCTTATTTGACTCTAGAGAAGAGAAATCTCCAGGGACAAGCGAAATGGCTTTCATCGCACCTTCAGCTAAGGTAGATGCCACAGCCCATGTCAGTGCTTTTTCCATAATAGAAGAAAATGTAGAAGTAGGGCCTAATACTCAGCTACTCGGACAGGTCTATCTAGGGTCTAATGTCACTATAGGAAAGAACTGTGTCATCTATCCAGGAGTGAAGATTTATAAGGATTGCCATATAGGAGATAATGTCATCTTACATTCCAATGTGATTATCGGTTCTGACGGCTTTGGCTTTGCTCCACAAGGCGATGGCACTTTTGTCAAGATTCCACAGATTGGAAATGTTGTTATAGAAAATAGTGTAGAGATAGGAGCTAACACGGTAGTAGATAGAGCCACGATGGGTTCTACAATTATCAAGGAAGGCGCTAAACTAGATAACCTCATCCAAGTTGCTCATAATGTAGAGATAGGCAGTAATACAGTTATCGCCGCACAGACTGGGATAGCTGGAAGTACTAAGGTCGGAGAGCAATGTCAGATAGGAGGTCAAGTAGGTATCGTAGGACATCTCAACCTAGCAGACAGAACGATGATCCAAGCTCAAAGTGGGGTCACAAAATCAACTAGGAAACCAGGTACTAAGCTCTATGGAAGTCCGGCTATAGACTATAATAATTACTTAAAATCCTTTGCTATATACAAGAATTTGCCCGACCTTCAAGCGCGAATTAGCAATTTAGAAAAACTACTCGGGGAACTTCAAGCCTGCCAGCAAAAACCGCATGAATCAACAGACGATAAGTCAGAAATTTGAACTAGAAGGGATAGGACTGCACACGGGAAGCATGGTCAAAATGACTTGTATTCCTGCAGAAGCCAATTCAGGAATTAATTTCAAAAGAATAGATTTAGAAGGGCAGCCTCAGATTGCTGCCGCTATAACTTTTGTAGACTCTACCTTTAGAAGTACTTGTCTCAAGAAGCAAGATGTCATGGTCTCCACTACAGAGCATCTCTTGTCAGCCCTTTGTGGTCTGGGGATAGATAATTTGACCATAGAAATAGATGGCCCAGAAGTGCCGATACTTAATGGAAGTGCAGAACCATTTGTTACGGCTATCTCCAAAGCTGGTATCACTACCCAAGAAGCAACAAGAGAATATCTAGAGCTAGATGAGACTATAGAATTTACAGATCCTACCAGTGGTGCACATTATCTCTATCTGCCCACAGAGACTGTAGAGGAATCAGAAATCACGTCTATCATAGAATATAATTCTAAGGTCGGCAGACAGGTCGCCGTATATAATAATACAGTATCCTACCACGAAGAAATTGCGCCTTCTAGAACTTTTGTATTTGTAAATGAGCTAGAAGAGCTACACAGAAAAGGCGTCATAAAAGGAGGCAGAGTAGATAATGCTATTGTCTTTAGTCATAAAGACTTTCCTCAGTCTAAAGTGAAGGAGCTTGCAGCACATTTCAATGTGGATGAAAATATCATCGTCGATAATGGCATCCTTAATGGTCTGACGCTGAACTATCCTAATGAACCAGCTAGACACAAGCTGCTAGATCTGATAGGAGATTTGTATCTTCTCAGAATGCCTATCAAGGGTAAGATAATTGCAAAGCGTCCTGGACATACGGGCAACGTGGCTTTTGCAAAGTTTCTAAAAACAGAATATCAGAAAAGAAAGAAGCTTAGAGGTAAGCCTCTATACAATCCAGCAGATGAACCTTATCTAGATATAGAAGGCATCAAAAGTTATATCCCTCATAGATATCCTTTCCTTTTAGTGGATAAGATAATAGAGAAGTCAGATACTCACGTGGTAGGGATAAAGAATGTCACTGCTAATGAAGAGTTCTTCATGGGGCACTTCCCGGACAATCCTGTTTTTCCAGGCGTACTCCAAATGGAAGCTCTGGCTCAGACAGGAGGTATTCTGGCCTTGACTTCTGTTGAGAATCCTAGTGACTGGAATACTTATTTTCTCAAGATGGATAATGTCAAATTCAAAAAACTTGTAAAGCCTGGAGATACGATGATCCTGAAAATGGAATTGATGGGACCGATAAGAAGAGGAATATTCCAAATGCAGGGTACAGTATACGTTGGTAACTCCATAGTATCAGAAGGAGAGCTGACTGCACAAATAAGTAAAAAGGCTTCAGTTGTCGCCAAAGACAAGGCCTGAATTACACCAATAACTTCGTAATTCAAGTTTATCTATTATGAGTAAGATTTCTCCATTAGCTTTTGTCCATAAGAATGCCATAATAGGAAACGATGTTACTATTGAGCCATTTGCTTATGTAGATGATAACGTTAGTGTGGGAGATGGGAGTATTATTTCTACCCATTCTGTACTCTACTCTGGAACAACGATAGGGAAGAACTGTAAGATTTTTCCTCAGGCAGTTATCGGTGCTGATCCTCAAGACTTAAAATATAAGGGAGAGAATACTAAGGCTATCATCGGTGATAATGTAATGGTCCGAGAATGTGTCACTATCAATAAAGGCACTAAAGCCTATGGTAAAACGATAGTAGAAGATAATACCTTATTGATGGCTTATGTACATGTAGCACATGACTGTCATGTCAAGCGTAACTGCATCATCGCCAATGCTGTAAATCTAGCGGGGCATGTCATCTTGGGAGAGCATGTTTCTATAGGTGGGATGACGGCAATTCAGCAGTTTGTCAGTATTGGTAATCATACTTATATCACAGGTGGCAGTCTCGTCAGAAAGAACGTCCCTCCTTATGTGAAGGCAGCGAGAGAACCTCTCTCTTATGTCGGTGTCAATCGGATAGGACTAGAAAGAAGAGGGTTCACTAAGGACTCCATAGATAGGATACAAGATATCTACCGTGTACTCTTTATCAAAGGTTGGTCTATGTCTAAGGCCTTGGAGCATATAGAAAAAGCTATGCCAGGCAGCCAAGAGAAAAAAGATATCTTGGACTTCATAGATAAGTCAGAAAAAGGCCTTATGAGAGGATTCAATAGTCTCATCGGCGATTAATTCGGAACATGAACATTGTTCTCGATAATATCAGTAAGCGCTATACAACCGGATGGGTTCTCAGAAATATATCTCATAATATCAGCTCAGGAGAGCACGTTGCCATCACAGGACAGAACGGTTCTGGAAAATCTACTCTAGTGCAGATTATATCAGGTTATCTTTCTACGACACAAGGTTCAGTGGAGTATACGAATGAGGGCCAGAAGATAGATAGAGATGATGTCTATAAGCAGGTCGCTATCTCAGCCGCCTATCTAGAATTAGATGAAGAATTTACCGTAAATGAATTATTTGAGCACTATAAGATTTTCAAGCCCGTAATAGTGGACAGCTTCTCAGAGTTTCTTGAGATCTCTGATTTCAAAAAAGAAAAAGATAAGCAAGTCAGATATTTTTCTTCTGGTATGAAACAAAGACTGGCTCTAAGTCTAGCCTTTAATATGGATGTTTCGTTATTGATTCTGGATGAACCGACATCTTTTCTAGATGAGCACAGGAAATCTTGGTATGCAGATATGCTAGAGAACTTCTCTCAAGACAAGACAGTATTAATTGCTTCTAATGACGAGTTTGATATTCGTTCTTGCACAAGCCGAATAGCACTCTAAGACAAAAGCTTTCCGAAGGTACTTTGTAGCAGTTTCGGATCTAAGTTTTTGCCCTTCTTCATTGCTTGCCCCATAAAGAAACCGATCAAGCCTTTTTTCCCCTTTTGATAGGCCATTACTTTATCTGGGAAACTATTGAGGACTTCTTTGCAAAGAGCCTCTAGATCATCACTGTTACTCTCCGCGAGTATAAGATCGTTCTGTTCTGCCAGTGCCAGAACTGATAAGTTCTGATCTGAGAGAATTTCAGGTACTAGTTTTTGATAGGCCGCGGAGGCACTGACTTTATTAGACTTTATAAGTTGTAACAGTTCTATCCATCGCTCATTAAGTAGAGCTAAGTCCAGACCTTCTAGCTCTTCCCATCTTGGAGCTATATGATTAAGAATAAAATCTGAAACCAATTTTGGCTTAGTAATAGCCTCATGAAGGGACATGAAATAGAGCACATAGTTTTTATCTACGCAGAGGGCTTCTGCTTTATCTGCACTGACGCCTCTTTTTTTGAGCTCCTCTAGTGCAGTCCAAGGGAGAAGTTCTATCCCACCTTTTATGTTCTCTATCAGTTCTTCGGACAAGATGATAGGTTGCAGATCAGGATCTGGAAAATATCTGTAGTCAAGCGCATCTTCTTTTTTACGCATGGTATAGGTGACGCCTTGTATAGAGTCGAATAGTCTCGTTTCTTGATCTACGGTCTTTCCCGAAGTAAGAAGATCTATTTGTCTCTGCCTTTCGTAAGCGATAGCTGTCTTGGCAAATTTCTTAGAATTGATGTTTTTTATTTCACATCTTGTACCTAGGGTAGAGGACCCTGTGGGTTTGACTGAGACGTTACAGTCGCATCTTAGAGAGCCTTCTTCCATATTAGCATCAGAGATTTCTAGATAGCGTAGTAGAATCTGAAAGGCCGCTAAGAAATCATGTACCTCCTGTCCTGATGAAAAGTCAGGTTCTGTAACCACTTCCAGTAGGGGAGTGCCAGACCTATTGAGATCTATGAGAGAATAGGCCTCGTGTAACTCATGGTTAGATTTCCCAGCATCATCTTCCATGTGGACCTGATGAATGCGGATCTTTTTGAGAGTGCCTCCAGTTTTGAAATGTATTGTGCCTCCTTGTAGTATGGGGTTTCCATCTTGTGTTATCTGATAACCCTTGGGAGAATCCGGATAGAAATAGTTTTTTCTATCGAAGTGAGAGCTAGAATTGATAGTACTATTGAGGGCAGCTCCTAGCTTGACAGCAGAGAGTACCTGACTTCTATTGACCTTAGGAAGTGCACCGGGTAAGGCAATACTAACGGGGTGAATGTTCTCGTTGGGTTGATCGCCGAAGTTATTTTCATCAGAACTGAAGGCTTTACTCTCAGTCTTGAGTTGTACATGAATTTCCAGCCCTACTACAGTATCGTATTTTTCTGTCATTATTTATTCTTACACCAAAGTTAGTTCTGTAAACCAGAAAAGGCAATTAAATTTTAGATCATGAAGATATCTTACATTTTTATTTAATTTTATGAGAGTTTTTTTGATAACTAAATTTTATACCATGAGTAAGTTTCAAGAATGTCTTGACACATATGACAAAGAGTTCAAGAAGTTAAAAGTAAAGTACGATGTAAAACTACTTACTGCTGTAGCTAAAGGCTGTGGTCCATCTATCTACAACAGGGATGCCTCTAAGGTTTCTTCAGGAGATAAAGATGAGATGGCTAGAGTAAAAAAGAACTTCTTAATCAAGAAGTTAGGACTGAAGGATACGCCTAAATTAGATGAAGGCTTAGCAGAAGTAGTCAAAATAATGGGTTCTTCTAACAGGAACAAGTACCGAGCTATGTTTTACTATTTGCTAGTAAAGCAGTTTAGAAAAGCAAGCGTCTATAAATAAGACATAAAAAAGCCCGTCAACTGACGGGCTTTTTTTATACCGATTTTTTACTGTCTAATTTCTTTTGCCACTTCCAAGCGGAGGCCAGCATTTCTTCCAGAGATAGTTTAGTAGACCAGCCTAACTCATTTTTTGCAAAGCTTGTATCTGCATAAGTGGCTTCTACATCTCCAGCTCTTCTATCTACTACCTTATAGTTTAGTTTTACACCAGTACTTTTCTCGAAGGCATGAATAACTTCTAAGACAGAGTTCCCTTGTCCAGTCCCTAAGTTGAATACCTCGAATTTTTCTTTGTTCTTGTGGTTGACCAATCTATCTAGAGCTACTACATGGGCTTGTGCCAGGTCTACTACATGGATATAGTCTCTGACGGCAGTACCATCTTTGGTATTGTAATCATCACCAAACACTTTTAGTTCGTCCCTAAGTCCTATGGCTGTCTGCGTAACATAGGGGATTAAGTTTTCTGGTACTCCGAGAGGTAGTTCTCCTATCTCAGCCGATGCATGCGCCCCTATAGGGTTGAAGTATCTCAGTGCTATGACTTTCCCTTCATCTGTTCTACTGGCTATATCCTCTCTTAAGATTTCTTCACCTATCTGCTTTGTATTACCGTAGGGTGATTCTGCAGGTTTCAGTGGAGAATTTTCGGTGACAGGTAATTGGTCAGGTTGCCCATAGACGGTACATGATGAAGAAAAGATATGATTATTGATCCCCACTTCTTTCATGCAAGAAATGATATTAATCAATCCACCAATATTGTTTTTATAGTAGAGTAGGGGTTTGTTGACACTTTCGCCTACGGCTTTCAAGGCTGCAAAATGTATGACACCGATAGCATCCTTATGTTCATGGAAGAAAGTAGTAAGTGCTGCTTGGTCCTTAATATCTATCTGGCCAAACTCTACCGTTACTCCTGTTATCTTTTTGATACCCTCCAGTACCTCTATCTCTGAATTAGATAGATTGTCTAGTATCACCGGCGTATATCCTGCAGCAATAAGTTCTACTACAGTATGAGAGCCTATAAAACCTGTGCCACCTGTAACGATTACTTTCTTAGACATTCTACTTTATGATTTTTTGTTTTCTAGTATCCACTCTCTCGCATTTGTAAACGCTGATATCCATGGAGAGATTATATCTGATCTGCTTTCGTCATAGTGGGCCCAGTTCCATCGGAACATTGATCTTTCGATGTGTGGCATCATGGCTAGATGTCTACCATCAGCAGAACATAGCATCGCGGTATTGTAAGCGCTGCCATTAGGATTGGCTGGATACGTTTCGTAGCCATATTTGGCGACTATGTTGTATTCACTCTCTGCATGAGGTAAAGAGAACTTGCCTTCTCCATGTGAGATCCATACACCTAGCGTAGTGCCAGCTAGACTAGCTAGCATTACAGAGTTATTGTCTTGAATCGTAACGGAGGTAAAGTTGCTTTCATGTTTATGAGAATCATTGAAAGTCATCTTACCATGTTGCTCATGGTCAGGATTTATCAATTCTAATTCCATGAATAACTGACAACCATTACAGATACCTACAGAAAGCACATCCTCTCTTGAGAAAAAGTTATCTAGTGCCTTTTTTGCTTTTTCATTATACAAGAAAGCTCCTGCCCAACCTTTAGCAGAGCCCAGTACATCCGAATTAGAAAAGCCCCCTACAGCCCCTAAGAACTGAATGTCCCCCAGTGTTTCTCTGCCTGAGATCAGATCCGTCATGTGTACATCCTTTACATCAAAGCCAGCGAGGTACATCGCATGTGCCAGTTCTCGCTCTGAGTTACTGCCTTTCTCTCGGATGACAGCTGCTTTAGGTCTTGGTGCTCCACTATCTATGGAAGGAATTTGTCCATTGAAGTTTTGAGGGAATTTATATTGTAGAGCTTGCTTTTTATAATTTTGAAATCTCTCCGTAGCTTTTTCCTTTCCTGACTGCTTGCAATCTAAGAGATAAGAAGTTTCATACCATACATCTCTCAGTTCTGGAATATCGAATTTATAACTTGATGAGCCATTGGTAACCTTAAGAGTTTTGCCTTCCGTTGGAGTTCCTATTCTGAGGCAGTGGATGTTCTTAGCTGCAAAGTGCTGCTCTATGTTAGGGTCAGTAGATTGGAATACAATACCTGCATTTTCTGAGAGCAAGAGTTTAATGTTATCCTCTTCCTTTAGTCCTGTTAAATCTATATCAGCAGCTACACCATTTCTCGAGAAGCATAATTCTAATAGAGTCGTCAAGAGGCCTCCTGCAGAAATATCATGTCCAGATGAAATCTTATCTGCTTTGATCAAGTCTTGCATAGCATTAAAAGTGTTGACCACTTTTCCAGAATCATTGACACTTGGCGTAGAAGCTCCGAGTTTATTAAGTGTCTGTGCAAATGAAGAGCCTCCTAGCTTATAGGCGTCCTGAGAAAAATTGATGTAATAGATTGCGCCTCCATCTAATTTAATTACGGGTTCTACAATCTTGGTGATATCACTGCAGTGACCCACAGCGGAGATGACGACTGTCCCTGGTGCATAGACTTCCTTATCTGGATACTTTTGTTTCATTGATAAGGAATCCTTACCAGTCGGAATATTTATTCCTATTTCTATGGCGTATTCTGATACTGCCTTTACGGCTTCATAAAGTCTTGCGTTTTCTCCCTCGTTCTTAGCTGGCCACATCCAGTTAGCAGAAAGTGACAGAGACTTTATCCCTTCAGAAAGCGGTGCCCAGATTATATTAGTGAGGGCTTCTGTGATTGCATTTCTAGATCCTGCTGTAGGGTCTATAAGTCCAGATACAGGGGCATGTCCCATAGAGGTTGCAATACCATTAGTGGTGTCATAGTCTAGTGCCATCACGCCACAGTTATTGAGCGGTAGTTGTAAGGGTCCACAACATTGTTGCTTAGCCACTCTGCCGCCTACACATCTATCTACTTTATTCGTCAGCCAATCTTTGCAGGCTACCGCTTCCAGTTGGAGTACCTGCCTAATGTAGCTTTGTATTTTATTGGAGCTGTATTCTATCGCCTGATAATTTGCTGCTTGCGCCTTATCAGAGAGTACTGTCTTAGGAGAGCTGCCGAACATGTCTTCCAGTGCCATGTCCATAGGTGAGCCACCTTCTTTGTTAGACTTGAAAGTGAAGCGATGATCGCCTGTTACAGTTCCTACCTCATACATTGGTGCTCTTTCCCTTTCCGCTATTTTTCTTAGAGTCGGTAAGTGCTCTTCCGAGATGACCAGCCCCATTCTTTCTTGAGACTCATTACCTATGATTTCTTTAGCCGAGAGAGTGGGGTCTCCAATAGGAAGTTTGTCTAGCTCTATAATGCCCCCTGTTTCTTCTACCAATTCTGAGAGGCAATTAAGATGACCTCCCGCGCCATGGTCGTGGATGGATACGATAGGGTTGACTTTGCTTTCTACGAGGCCTCTGATAGCATTGGCCGTTCTTTTTTGCATTTCAGGATTGGATCTCTGTACAGCATTCAGCTCTATACCAGAATTGAACTCTCCACCTTCTGCAGAGGATACTGCTGCACCACCCATTCCTATACGGTAGTTGTCTCCACCTAGGATGACTATTTTGTCACCCTTCTTAGGTGTATCTTTTTTTGCCTGATCAGCTTTACCATAGCCTATCCCTCCAGCCATCATGATGACCTTGTCGTAGCCTAGTTTTCTATTAGCTTCTTCATGTTCAAAGGTGAGTACTGATCCATTGATCAGTGGCTGGCCGAATTTATTACCAAAATCAGAAGCGCCATTAGAAGCTTTGATAAGGATATCCATTGGTGTCTGATATAACCATGGTCTTTCTTCCATGCCTTGCTCCCATGGTTTCTCACTATTGAGTCTAGAGTAAGCGGTCATGTATAGTGCCGTACCTGCCAGGGGCAGAGATCCTTTACCACCCGCTAATCTATCTCTGATTTCTCCACCAGACCCCGTCGCCGCACCATTGAATGGTTCTACTGTAGTAGGGAAGTTATGTGTCTCAGCTTTTAGTGAGATGACAGACTTGAATTTTTCTTTCTGGTAGTAGTCTGGTTTTTCTGCACTCGCTGGCGCAAATTGTATGGCCTCTGGTCCTTCTATAAATGCAACATTGTCTTTGTATGCTGAGACGATAGTGTTAGGATGTACTTTGGAGGTTTCTTTTATTAGTTGAAAGAGGGTCTGCTCCTGCTCTTTTCCATCGATGACAAAAGAGCCATTAAAGATCTTGTGTCTGCAGTGCTCGGAATTGACCTGTGAGAATCCAAACACCTCTGAGTCAGTAAGGTCCCGACCTATCTTATTAGCTAACTCTTTAAGGTAATCGACTTCTTCATCACTCAAGGCTAACCCTTCTTGCTTATTATAAGCAGCGATGTCTGAGATGCTTTTGATCTCTTCAGGTTGAATGTCAATGTTGAAAATATCTTGATCTAGACTTTTATAAGCCTGCGAGATCATGGGGTCATGATTACTGCTGGTTTCAGTTTTGTCTAGACGTTCGATTCTAGTGATGCCTGTGATACCCATATTCTGAGTGATCTCTACGGCATTAGTACTCCAAGGAGTAATCATAGCCGCCCTAGGACCGACAAAATGTCCTTCTAGTTTGGAGTCAAAAATTTTCTTCTGGCCACCGAAAAGCCATTCTAATTTTGAATTATCTGAAGAAGATAATTCATTGCGTGATTCTACTGCGTATACGGACTTTGAAGCAAGTCCAAAAAATGTAATCATAGACGTTTCCTAACTAAGCCTTGCAAAGGCGCAAAGGTCACTTATTTGATGTTAATAGTGTAATTTCTGTTGGCTATTTATATTAAGGATGAGTCTCAAATTTCAATATCCATCATTAATATTAGGTATTTTGCATCCTGTAACTTGCTTTTTAGTTTTAATCTTGAAAAAATCGTCTTTGAACGGTAGTATTTTTGATCTGACCCTTGTCTATTATATGGGATAAACCATACTTTCATTTTATAATGAGCAAATGTTCGATTTACAATTACTAGAAAATAGTCCAGATACGCCATCCTTCTATAGGGTGCTCATCACAGTGGTCTTTGCTTTTCTGCTTTCTTCTCTTATTACAATCACTTATGAGTTTACGACTAAGGGCATACATAAGAAAGCGCATTTTCAGCAGTCGCTAGCCTTAATAGCCATTGTTGCAGCTACAGTGATTCAGTCTATCGGTGATAGTCTAGCCAGAGGTCTAGGAATGCTAGGGGCTTTGGCCATTATACGTTTCAGAACAGTATTAGATGATCCGCGCAATATTGCCTTCATGTTTGCCTCTCTTGCAGCAGGTATATCATGTGGTGTATTTGGATTCAGCATTGCATTGACCGGGACGCTGGTTTTTTGCTTGGCAGCTTTTATCATGAAAGTTTCCCCCTATGGTAATCCAAATGAACTCATAGGTACGCTAAAATTACAGGTCCCTAAGAATGATGAACAACGAGCTATAATCGAAAGACTATTGAATAAGTTTTGTACTTATGAGTTAGAGCAGTTGAGGTATCTAAATCCTAAGAAAGTAGAAACTCTCACAGAAGGTGGAACAGTCGTAAGAGAAATGCTTTCTAGAGAAAATCTGCAGGAGTTCACCTATCTGTTGCGACTCAAAGATGAGGCAAGCATCACAGAAATGAACAATACGCTACTGACGATAGAGGGTATCGAAGACTTAAGATTGAATTTTAAAAAACAACCTTCTAAGTTGTGAAAGGACTGTCAAAATTATTCTATCTACTCATCTTACTACTCGGAGTGGCATTCTTTGTCTATTTCCAAAAAGGTCAGATGGAGGTGCTTTCCTTTTATGGCTTTTCAGAAAGTAATGAAACAGAAATTAATTATAACTACCCTGTTGTCGTAGACCAGATAGTGGTGACACCAGGTCAGGAGGTAAAACAAGGAGATATACTTTTGAAATTGAATAGAATATCATCAAAAGAAACTTTATCAGAAGAGCCCTATAAAATTCAAGAGCTAGCGGCTGAATCTAAGTTGTGGGTACAACGTAAAGAAGATGATCTGCTCAGAACAAAACAGGAGAAACAACATGAGTCGAACGAGAGAAAGAGAAAAGTAGAAGAACTCGAAAAAAAGCTTGCTTATAAAAAGTCTCTTGTCGATGATCTGCAATCTATCTCGGTTCCTCAATCAAGTTATAATCCCATAGTAGATGAGATTGCTATTCTTAAAAAAGAAATGCAAGAGATAGAGCAAAAGTATGATCTCGAAATAGTAGGTATAAATAATGAATTGGCGCTCGGAAAAAATCCATATGCCCAACGTGTAAAATTGCTC
Source organism: uncultured Saprospiraceae bacterium (assembly GCA_937921825.1). Taxonomy (GTDB): domain Bacteria; phylum Bacteroidota; class Bacteroidia; order Chitinophagales; family Saprospiraceae; genus RFSX01. Next base: position 42,566 of record CAKZVK010000047.1, on the reverse strand, counting down.
AAAGCGGAGGCCCAGTTTCAAGAAGATAAAAAGGTGCGAGAGATTATAGTGACTGCTCCGACTGATGGACTCATCGGTAATGTCTATTGCAAGGAGGCTGAACATATTCCTTCTTATAAAACTTTGCTTTCTTTTTACGAGCCTCATTCAGGATTGATTAGAGGCTTTGTACATGAAGATTTGACTTTAGAAGTTGCCCTAGGGGATGAATTCAAAGTGTCGTCATTGAAGGATAGTGAAGTAAGTTATACCGGTACGGTGACTGGCCTAGGCAGTAGGATAGTAGAGATACCTACACGACTAAGGAAAATGCCTGACATCAAAACTTATGGCAGAGAAGTGCTCATCAGTATAGCTAAGGATAATTCTTTCTTACAAAAGGAAAAAGTTGCAATCAGCAATGACCGAGTGCATTAAGCTTATAGTTGTAACAGGACTACTACTCTTAGTTAGTCCTTTTCTTAGAGCCCAGCAACAATTAAATTCTGACGGCTTTATTCTAAAGACCTCTCAGCAGTTAAATCTAGCTGGGCAGTTAACTGGTCAAGCCATACACTTTCCATGGATAGAAGAGATTGACTTTAGAACACAAACTGATGACTTCAATCTAAGGCAGCAAGAATATACAGTACGTCTTGCACCTACTACCCCACGAATCAGAAAGGCACAGCAAAGCCTACTGGCACATTACTATAGTGAGCCGGATAAAGATGTAGTCTCCAGTAAACTCAAAGAAAGCCTGACACTTTACACTGATTGGCTAAGTCTCTATTTTTTAAATCAAGAGGGAAAACTGATTAGTGAACTCGAACTTATCCAAAGCGACAAAAAGAAAGTCTATTCTCGATTAATAGGCAACTATGATATTGATTTCAAAGATTTAGTTGATTTGGAAATAGATAATACTAAACTTAAAGAGGAACAGTATAAGACTAAATTGGAAAGTGATCAACTTAAAGAAATGTATGGTGTTAGTGGGTATGGTTTTGACTATTCGGACCTTATTACCCTAGAGCAGATTAGATTGCAAGTTACAGCTTTAAAAACGACCATTAACGAACCTAATGCTGAATATCTCTATGCTCAGGAAGGCATTAGAAAAGAAATAGAACTCGAAGAAGCGGAAGGCAATAAAGTCTTTGACTTTTTACAACTAAGATACAATAGTGATCCTCAAGACATCTTTAAAGAAAAGTTTTCTGTGGGCCTAGGTTTTGAACTTTCTAATTCCGGAAATAGGAAATTAAAAATTGCTGAACTCAAACTAGAGGAAATGAATGACTCCAGAAACCTTGAGTTGGATCAGATGGCAGCAAGTATGACCTTAGATAAAATGAAATCTGACTTACTCCGTATTATAAGTCTGGCTGAGTATTTTGAAACCTTAAGAGTGGAGGAAGAAACCAAACTAAATCATCTAGTAGACCTTATGCAGAGAGAGCAAGAATTTGATCCCATATTAGTACTCTCTGTAAAAAGCCAGATTATCTCTTCTAAGCTCAAAGCCCTCAAGTATTATGAAGACGTCTACTTTGATTATATAAAATTACTTGCTAGAACACGACAATTAATTAGTACCCCTTTCAGAAATTATTTGAAAGCCTAAACTTCTACTCTTGGGCCTTTTCAGAGCCTAGTATTTTTTCAAAGCACCGACTATTTTCGATGCTTACATATTGCCCATAATTTGGTGTTATTATGTACCCATTTTTCTTGTATAGATGGATGGCATCTGGCTGCCGTATTCCTGTTTCTAAGACACATCTTTCTAGACCTAAGTCAGCAGTCCATTTTTCTAACTCCTGTAAGACTGCGCTAGCATACCCTTGCCCTCTAGCGGTTGGTGTGGTATACATTCTTTTGACCTCCATGCTAGAAGGGTCAAACCGCTTTATAGCCCCACAGCTGACAGGAAGATCATTAGTATATAAAACTATAGCATGCTTGATTTTATCTAATCCGTTATACTGTGCATAGAATGCATTCTCATCACCATCTGTGATGACCATTTCTGCATCTAGCTCATGGACGAGCTTTCTGAAGTCCTCATCGGTAGCGACTGTTCTTACAATTGTATATGCGCTGTCTGTAGACATAATTGCTTACTCAATTTTATAATATACATACAGATAGTAGGATTTTGAAGTGGCCATACGATCATAGCTGGCACTAACTTTTGTGGGTTCACTTTTTCTTCGTAATCCTCTCGAATAGCCTCCATCGGTACTGTCATCTATTGCAATGAGCTTGTACGATTTTGCTTTTGTGTTTTTTACTATCTCTTTTACTTTTTCTTCAGCATCTTCTAGGGCCTTTATAGCAACCTTGTCTTGATCTTCTAGCTTGGGTTCTTCATAATGTCTAAAATATTGGAAACCATCAGCAAAAGCATACTCTGCATGTTTTCTTAGAGTTTTATAATCTTCTAAGTTGTCAGATTCAAAAGAATAAGTACGTCTAGGGTTTTGACTTGAGTAGTTCTTTAGGAGATCTAACTCAGTAATCTTTTCAGTCAGCTTAGAGTTATTCTTGATAGAGTCCAGCAGATAATAGTATTGGTCATCTATGGAAGAAAATTGTGAGTTAGGCCCACACGACCTTCCGTTTTCTTCTAGACTGAACTCCATCGTCAGCTTAGTAGGTTGCACTTCATAATTATATACTCCAGTCACCAATACTATAGTGCTATCTATAACCTGACCACATAAAGTGATCGTGCTTAGTCCCAGCAGTGTGGTCAGGATAAGTTTAGTCAAGTAATTCATAAGTAATAGTTAAGCTGTATGAGTAACTAAATGTCTCTGTGTCACTATTTCTAGGAGGACTAATTTTCTTGGACGAGGTCTTGTCTGTGATGTTTATAACCTTGCCTATTTTCTTTCCCACCTTACTCGCAAGTGCTTTTGCTTTTCTGTGTGCATCATCTATGGCTTGCATAGAAAGGGGATAGGTGTCAAATTTTTCTGACTGATCATAGATGTACTTAAATTGTGTACAACTGAATCCCCCTATTTCTAGCTTCGATATTTCTTTTGCTTTTTCTTTGCTATCGACTTCTAGAGTATAGGTTTCTTTCTTTTCTCTATTGTAACGATTGGCTGGCGGCCACACTTCTTCGAGATCACTTTCTTTGTATCCCATTCTAGCAAGATTTGCTAGTAGTTCAGTCTTTATTTCCGAGATACTTTTCTCTCTGATCTTTTGGTATTCATCTCTTTTTATTTCTTTTAGATCCATGGTTATTTTCAAACCAGTTGCTTTGAAAGAGATTTCAGAATTTCCAACCATTCTGATGTAGTTTTCTTCTTGAGCTTGCGCAGAAAGAAAACCTAGGGTTAGAAGTACTAAGCAGAATAATGTTCTCATCAATGATTAAATTTATTTGTAAAGACAATGAAGTTAATTATTACATCCTAGAAATCAATAGAATGACAGGTGCACAAAAGTTAAAGTGTACTGAGACGAGCGGTGAGCATGGTGAGTAATAGAACCTAAAACCAGAGGCTGGCCTTTAAGATCAGAGCCCTGTTATTAGAGCTCAATTCCTTGCCTAAGTTCATAGGGTTCAGTACATCATAATTGTCTACGTAGACTAAGAAGATATCTGACATAGGAAGGAAGCGCCATTGCAATCGACTATTCAGACCTACAAAATCTGACTGATCTACATATTGGACAAGAGTGGTCCACAATAGATTTTTGGAGAAACCAATCTCTACCTTAGAGAGCAAGGCTGTAATCAGTGTAGAACCATAGGGGTCAGGAAATGTAATGTCATTCCATTGATAGCCTACAGAAAAATTTCCCCAAGGTTGTACTCTGTAATTTACTGATCCTTCTATCTGTGTAAGATTACCATTGTAGAAGCCTCCTGTTTGCAGGCTGAGTTCATAGGAAAACGGTTTACGTTCATCTGATTCGTATTCGATGTTAATGTCTGCCGTATTATAGCGACCACTAGGCAGAGGTTCATCTCCAGTAAATGAGAATGGGAATAGTAATTCCGTTTCGTTGAGATTAAATCTGATTTTGAATTCAGCTGTATTTCTAAATGATAGAAAGTATCTGAATCGATTATAGCGTTCATTAAAGGACCAGTCTGGATTGTAGACTAAGAGATTTTCTACACCAAAGCGATGTGAGGCAAAAGGTCCTGTCCGAGGTCTGGTCTTATAGTCAATAGAGGTATAGCTAGAATTATATCCAACTCTTATCAGGGTATCTCTTTCAGCATCATAATTATCTCTTCTATTAACAAAACCCAGATCAGCAAAATAATTCTGCTGTACGAAATTGAAGTCTGTCAGAACTTCCCAGTTGGTATTAGTAAACTGAAGACCTGTATTATAGAACATAGCTTTGTCTTCTATTTCTGGCTTCATAGAAAGATGTCCTCCTGCCCATACAGCCCACTTGCCATCATCAGAGGCATAAAGTCCTTCAATGCTTGCATTACGACCATAGTCTCCCTCTATAGCTGAGCTCTTGTCAAAGGCTTGTCTATTGACAAACATCCCTTGTATAAATGATCGTCCGATCTGTTGGTTGACTGCTAGGGCAGTTTGGTTTTGGCCAGGAGACAGATCTGTCGTTCTTGAATGCACATTCATAGCCCCTATACGTGTCTTAGGAGTAATGTTACCCGTTAGCCTAGCGCCAAATAAGATGGGTATCGGTTGTAAGTTTTTATCCAAGCCTATTCTTCTGGAGAAAAAAGGTCTCGTGCTTCCATTTCCAAAGCCTCCAAAAATATCTGCATTCTCCAGAAAGAAGTTTCTTCTTTCTGGAAGAAAAATAGAAAACCTGGTAAGATTGGTCACTAACTCATCCACTTCCACCTGGGAGAAATCAGGATTAACTGTGAGGTCTAAGTTCAAGCTAGAGCTGAGTGATACTTTTGCATCCAAGCCTACATCATAATCTAGTCTTGTGTTTTCATTTTTTTCTTTGACGACGGCACCTACGACATAAGGTATGAGGTTGTAATTGCCTCTCTGCTTTTCTGGAGCCTCTTGCCATTTCAGCGTACCCGCAAAGGCAGCATTAGGAGGCCAGAAACCTTCTGGTACTGCAGTCCAATTATGATACTCATTACAATACTGTATGTTTCTCACAAAGTTAAGTCCCCATTCTTGCCTCTCAGGGTTGTATCTTAGAATACGTAGAGGTATAGCAAATTCTGCAGACCAGTACTCCTCTGTGACTTGGGTCTCTACATACCATTTATTACTCCAGTCAGAATTGATATCAGAAGTCTGTGATCTTTCAGCATCCCATTGGACACCAACAGCCGATGTGCCAAAGAGGATAGAGTAGGTTCTGGTATTCAGTGGATCTAGGATGACGGCAATACCATCATTATCCCAGTACTGATCTCTCTTTAGTGAGGTAGAAACTATAGCCTCTTTCTGGTAACAGATGGCAGCGACATACAGAAATTTATCATCATAACTCAGCATCACTTCAGTCCTAGGATCAGCCCCTTGCTCAAAGAAAGGAACCTTCTGCCAGAAGTCAGTGCCTATCTGTGCTCGCTTCCATGTTTGTTCTTCTACTTTACCATCGATCTTTATTTCATCAATAGAAGGTTTCATTTCATAGACAAAAGCCTTTTTGAGATCCATCTCAGTATCTTGACTAGACAGTAAAGCCAGCCAACAGACACAAATTATTGTATTGAAGAGTTTCGTCATAAATAGCCTCATTCTATTAAGGGCTACAAATATAAGTTTAGTTATAAAGAAAAATCTTTTCTGCCCTTGTAGGCCTTGTAGAGATAGGGCTTCTTTCTAGATATATAGTAAAATGAGGAGTAAATGCTTCCCATAAATTTTAAACTCTATTAAAGCGCTCATGTTTCACTAAAGGGTTATAATTTTACGTTCTATCAGCACAATAAGCTATTAATGGCGAATCGTCTTATTTTATCTGTCTTTTTTGTAGTCTTTCTGCTGCTCCATTGTGTGGGACAGCCACAGCCATGTGATCCGCAAAATCCAGAAATGACTTCTTTCTGTGCTGATGCATGTATAATCTGTGATATAGATGGCTTTACAGGACGTCATGAGGGCACTGAAGATGGAGAAGCACCACCAGGGTTTGAAGGGGAATGCACACGTGTACAACATAATATGCAATGGATAGCCTTTATCGCAGGTAGTGTAGATCTCAGAGTAGGACTGTCGGTATCTAATTGTTTGCTTAACAATGGCTTAGAGTTTGGATTGTACAAGGGAATAGACTGCGCTAATTTTGAACGGATTTCAAATTGCTTTGGTGGCTTCAGTTCTATTCCTCCAAACAGAACGGGTACCATAGAAAATATAGAACCTTTAGTCATTGGTCAATATTATTATATAGTAATGGATGGTGCTCTAGAGGATAATTGTGATTGGACCTTTACAGTGGAAGAGGGTAGCACTTCTTCTTTGGAGCTTGTAGAGCCTACAGATATCATTGGTCAAACTACGGCCTGCCTTAATCAAGAAGTAGAATATCTGACTGTACCAGAGTTAGGTAGTACTCTTTTCAATTGGGTGCTGAATGGCGAAGAAGTAGGTAATGTCAATGACAGCATTGTTAACCTCACTTTTGATGAGCCAGGCAGTTATACATTATGTGTTACTCAAGCGAATGCCTGTAAGAGTGCGCCAGAGTCTTGTATCCAAATCAGAGTAGACCCTGATCCAACCGAAGAGATAGTCGCGACATTTTGTGAGAATGATTGCTTCATAGTAGCTGGTGAGGAAGTATGTGAAGGAGGGATGTACACTTATGTGATACCTTCTGTATCTGGCTGCGACTCGATTATCATTGCAGATTTGACACAACTGACGACGCCGATTACTAATCTGGATTTGGACCTGTGTGATGAAGATACTTTGTTTGTAGGTGGAGCACCTTTCGTGGAAAGTGGAATATTTCAGCAGACCATAGAAAGTAGTGTCGGCTGCGATAGTATAGTGAACCTCGATCTTTTTGTAATCGTCTGTAATATACAGGGCGAAGAATTAGTCAGCAATGTAGCCTGCCATGCAGGGTCTAACGGAGAGATTTCTTTTTCAGTAGCTGACGGCACTGCACCTTTTACCTACGAATGGGCAAAAATAGATGACAGTAGTATTGCGGGCAGTGGGACCTTATCGGCTGTTGGAGAGACAGACAATCTTCCAAATCTTACTTTCGGCACTTATGGTATAACGATAGAAGACAACTTTGGAAATTTTGAAATACTAATTGCCGAGGTCTTACAACCAGAACCTCTCGCAGTCATTATAGACGATGTGGATAAGAATGGCTTCTCGGTCAGTTGTGCAGGTCTAGCGGATGGTGAATTAGAGGCTTTCGTAGAAGGAGGTGTCAGCGGCTATTCATATATGTGGAATACTAATGATACAGGCCCCACTCTAGAAGATATTCCTGCAGGGACTTACTCAGTGGTGATCACTGATTCCAATGGTTGTACACAAGAAGCTAACTTTGAGGCAACTGGTCCATTGCCGTTGCAACTTTCAGCTGATTTTATAAATCCTAATTGTGATGGTTTAGAATCAGGGGCGATCACAGTAACTAATACAGAAGGAGGTGCTGGCGCTTATGAGTATAGCATAGATGGGATAACCTATCAGCTTGGGAGTTCTTTTGACGGCTTAGGGCCAGGAGATAATACTATTATCGTAAGAGATGATAATGGCTGTCTAGATAGTCTTTCTGAGATCTTAGTTGCACCGCAGATACCGATAGTGGATCTGGGTCCAGATATCACCATTGCTTTAGGGGATAGTATTTTGTTGAGTGGTGAAACAAATGGGGTAGATATAACTAATCTGTCTTGGAGTACCACAGATCCTCTGAGTTGTCCTACTTGCTTAGAGACCTATATAACAGCATTGAGTACGCAGCAGGTATCCTTACAGGTGACTTCTGTTGATGACTGCACTAAAGTTAATTCGCTGTTATTGACAGTGGAGAAATTTAGAAATTTCTATGCGCCTACACTTATGCAGCACACTGCGCCTGGCGATAACTCTAGCTTTGTATTATTTAGTGGACCTGAGATTTCTTCCTATAATCTATACATCTATGACAGATGGGGCAATTTAGTTTTTGAAGGTTTAGACTTGCAGGGACAGGACGTCAGTGAGGGCTGGGATGGTCGATATAAAAATACTACAGTGAATCCTGGTGTATTCGTTTGGCAAGCAGAAGTAAATTTTATTGATGGATTCTCTGACAGCTATACAGGTTCTATCACTGTCATCAACTAATAAATCCAGTACAAAAAAAGCTGAACTCAAAAAATTGAATTCAGCTTTCTAGTTGATAGATATTGCTTTTTTTATTCTGGTGCTCCATCATTGATCCATGCTGTCAGCTTGTCTATATCGCATTGGTCTAGTTTTTCAGAACCAATAGGATAAGGCATCGGTAAGAAGCCATCATCATGATTTATTGCACCTACTATCCTGCCAAAACTTACAGCTGCGCTTGTATTGGCATAGCCTTCGAGGCTAAAACGAGCAAAACCCTCGTTACCATCTGCGTGACAATTAGATGTTGCACAGGATGCATTCAGTATAGATGCAGCATAATTAGTATAAGTTAAGTCTGTAGTCTCGCATTCTTCCATAGGTTCTTCATCATCACCACATGAGTTCATTATAAATGCTGTACCGAGTAGGAGAGCAATGAATAGAAAGTTAAGTTTCATAAGTAAGCTATTTTTGGCAAATCTATTATACTTCTCTATCGAACAAAAGAAAAGGCAAAGTTTTCTGTGACATTTCTATGACATTCTGAGTAGATATAAATTCTGCTTAAGAATCTGATAGCATGATTTCTAGTATTGAAATGGCGGCTTCTGAGATAATCGTTCCAGGTCCAAATACTCCTAATACCCCAGCATCAAAGAGAAACTGATAATCTTGAGGTGGAATTACACCTCCGACTATAGTCATGATATCTGGTCTTCCTATTTTTTCTAGTTCAGCTATGACTTGTGGCACTAAGGTCTTATGCCCTGCGGCTAAAGAAGAGATGCCTAAGATGTGTACATCATTCTCTGCGGCCTGTCGGACAGCTTCTGCTGGCGTCTGGAATAGAGGACCTATATCCACATCAAAGCCTAAATCGGCAAAGCTGGTTGCTATGATCTTTGCCCCTCTGTCATGACCATCCTGACCTAGCTTAGCAATCATGATTCGTGGTCGTCGACCTTCTTTCTCTGCAAATTGATCTGTAAGCTCACGGGCCTTCTGGAACTCTTGGTTGTCAGTGATTTCATTCATATAGGCTCCTTGTATAGTTTTATGAGTCGCACGGTATCTTCCAAAATGGCGTTCCATCGCATCAGAGATTTCTCCCAGAGTGGCTCTTAGTCTGGCTGCGATGATCGCCTTTTCTAGAAGATTGCCCTTGCCTGTTTCTGCACAAGTGGCTAGTGCTTCTAAGGCTGCTTTGACATTGGCAGTATCTCTGTTGGATTTTACTTCAGCTAATCTTTCTAACTGGCTTTTTCTTACTGCGGAGTTGTCTACTTCCAAAACCTCTATGTCTGAGTGATCAGAATTTTTGTAGATGTTGACTCCAATTATTTCATCCTTTCCGCTATCTATTCTAGCTTGCTTCTTGGCGGCTGCTTCTTCTATCCGCATTTTGGGAAAGCCCTGTTCTATGGCTTTAGCCATGCCACCGAGCTCTTCTATTTCTTCTATAATTTTCCAAGCCTTCTGTGCCAGTTCATGTGTCAGTGATTCTATATAATAAGAACCACCCCAAGGATCTACTACCTGTGTAGCTGTTATATCGCTCTGAATATATTTCTGCGTATCTCTCGCAATCTTTGCAGAGAAGTCCGTCGGTAAGGCTAAGGCTTCGTCTAGAGAATTGGTATGTAGAGATTGAGTACCTCCAAATACAGCTGCAAGCGCTTCTATAGTCGTCCGTGCTATATTATTAAATGGATCTTGGGCTGTGAGGCTCCAGCCTGAGGTTTGGCAATGTGTCCTGAGGGACATTGACTTTGGATTGCTTGGATTGAATTGTTTGACGATTTTAGCCCATAGCAATCTGGCTGCTCGCATCTTAGCGATCTCCATAAAGTGGTTCATGCCTATACCCCAGAAGAATGAAAGACGTGGTGCAAAGTCATCTACTTTTAATCCTGCAGCAATACCTGTCTTAATGTACTCTAGACCGTCAGCTAGAGTAAATGCTAGCTCTAGATGCGCAGGTGCTCCTGCCTCATGCATGTGATAACCAGAGATACTTATGGAATTAAATTTAGGAATCTGCTGTGAGGTGTACTCAAAAATGTCACCTACTATCCTCATCGATTCTGCTGGGGGATAGATGTAGGTATTCCTGACCATGAATTCCTTCAAGATGTCATTTTGAATAGTCCCACTGAGAGCAGACTGGTCTACACCTTGTTCTTCTGCTGCTACAATATAAAAAGCCATAATAGGAATGACGGCACCATTCATGGTCATAGACACTGACATCTTATCTAAAGGAATCTGGTCAAATAAAATCTTCATGTCCTCTACACTATCTATAGCGACACCAGCCATTCCGACGTCTCCGACTACTCGTTCGTGATCTGAATCATATCCTCTATGTGTGGCAAGATCAAAAGCCACTGATAGACCTTTTTGTCCTTGTGCCAAATTTCTTCTATAGAATGCATTGCTTTTTTCTGCCGTAGAGAAGCCCGCATACTGTCTTATGGTCCAAGGTCTCCCGCTGTACATAGAAGAGTAGGGGCCTCTCAGGTAAGGTGCTATGCCTGAGACAAAACCTAGATGTTCGATCTGTGCCAGGTCTGTATAGTTGTAGGCTGACTTAATAGTAATACCCTCCGGAGTTTCATTACTGCCCTCTTTACTTGTCGAATTAGTAGTGATAGCAGTTGTGCTTTCAGGCCATGCCTTGCTGACTAGTTCATTCGTGAAAGCTTCAATGAAGTAACTGCCGGCACCAGGATCTTTGACTCTGTCTAGATAACTTTCAGACTGTAAGATGTGGCTGATGTTTCTAGAGATTCTGCTTTCAAATTTTGCATCACTTGATTCCTCTTCCACAGCTGATGAAGGAATGACCAAGATATCGATACCTCCTAGAATAGCAGTCATCGTCTGGCAAGTGAGTTTTATTTTATTAGTGTTGCTGTCGGCGACAAATTTTTCTTTGGACAGTATCCCTCTTAGGGTCAGTGGCACAGCGCTGTCATGACCATATTTCTGTAGTAGTTTGCCCCAGATGATTTTGATAGCTCTCAGCTTACATATGCTATGAAAGTATCGTTCATCTATGTGGATGATAATTTCTAGGTGGTTTAGTTCTTCTATACTGCAGCTCGCGCAGAGTTTTTCTAGATTAGCTGCAATTGCTTTGAGTTGTTCTATTGTAGACTGTTCTGGAGTAGAGGGGTTGCCTATGAGTTTGAACTTAGGAAACTGAGATGCGATTTTTTGAAGACAGCTTTTTAGTTCTTTCTGGGATGTAAGGCCAGATACTTTTATGCTCCCAGAGACCAGTGAGGGATTTTGGTTTTTGGCTTCGACGACAACTTTTAGATTAGTTAGTAGGTTATCTAGTTTTGTATAGCTGCACTCAAAGGAATTATGAATCCACTCATGTTGTACTTCTTTCAGAAAGGTATCAAGATCTTTTTTAGTAAGAGAATCGAGAGTGCTGAGGTGTATGCCAGTGGCGCCAGCATTGAGGGCAGTGATGATGCTCCTATTTGCACTATCAGGTGTGAGGTCTGTTATCTCCTCACATAAGATCCAAGAATTGTTTTTCTTGTGGCTATCTAGTTCTGATTTCCTAGGTGTGAATTCTTCTCCATGAAAGAAAGGTGAGAATATGAGTTCCTCTTCGGCTTCCCAGTTTAGGCCTTCTAAGGTTCCATTCCTTAGGTCAGCTTCCACTTTTTCTAGCCACTCTTCTTTGCTTACTTTCTCAAAGCCATCAAATAGTTTTCTCATGATGCTAAGATATCTATTTTCAAATATTCCTTGGCTGATAACAAGAGGCTTATTGAGTCAGAAAATTCTTATAAGTTATAGACCTAAGTTTATAGTCGAAAAGCCTACAGCCTCTCGTCATTATTGTCTAGAAGATAGGTCTGGCCTTCCATAGGCACCATGAATTCTGAATCACTGAGACCAGCTTCTTCTTTATGCTGACTCAACTCCTGCTTAGACCTTTCTGGATTGTCGTCTGCAAGAGGAAAGGTGCCAAAGTGCATAGCTACACTACGTTTGGATTTTACATCTTGGTGTACTAAGACAGATTGGTCTGGTGAGATATGGATAGGTGACATAAACCATTTTGGTAAGTAAGCGCCTATAGGAATAAATGACAAGTCAAAGGGGCCCTCTTTCTGACCTATAGTCTTGAAGACCTCGGAATAACCTGTGTCTCCGGCATAGTAGATCTTTTCCTTATCTGTAGATATGATATACCCAGCCCACAAAGTTTTGTCTCTATCAAAAATGCCTCTACTTGAAAAATGGTTGGCTGGTGTAGCCTTTATTTTTAGTTGCTTATAATTAGTCTCTTTCCACCAATCTAATTCATGGACTTCTTTACAGCCGTACTTATGGAGCAGATGTGACAAGCCTAATGGTGCAATGAAAGTAGGGTTGTATTTTTTTACTAATCTTTTGATGGTATTCTTGTCGAGGTGATCATAATGATTATGGCTTAGCAGCACTAAATCTATATGAGGCAAATTTTCAAAGGCTATACCTGGTGGTCGCATTCGTTTCGGGCCTGCCCACTGAAAAGGCGAGCAACGTTCAGACCAAATAGGGTCAGTTAATATATTGAGTCCAGCTATATGGATGAGAAAAGTACTGTGGTTGATAAAGGTGTATTGAATTCTGTCTTCTTTGGGAGAAGGGACGTTTCTGTTTTCGTGTTCTGCGTCTGCTACAAATCGCCACTTATCAGGATTTCTAGTGCGGCCATATTCGCCGACTTCTTTGAGTCCATTAGCAGGACGTCTGCTGGGATTTATAAATTTCTTACCGTCGAAGTGCTCTGTCTTAGGTCCTTTATAAGGTTTACAAGAAAGGAGATAACCTATAACTACCACTAACAGTATGAATAGAAGTATAATAGAGAGTAGGCTAACTAAGAAATTTAGTATCATATAGTTTTTATGAGTACAAAGTATAAACTAGTAAGAATAGCTACTTGTTCAGATATCGAAAAGGCATTGAATTTTTGAAAATCAATTAGGGATTAATTGGGTAATAATTTAGTCCTCAAATACAGGCTTTCTCTTTGCCATATAGGCCGTCATCGCTTCGGCTAGATCTGCTGAATATAAGTTGCGCGAATTGTATTCCGCCATATGATCAAGCGCTTCAGTGATTGTCATATTTCTTTGTTCATACATGACCTGCTTGATGCCTCTTATAACGATTGGAGCTTTTGAAGCTATTGTTTTTGCAAGCTCTTCTACTTTTTCGAAAAGCTCTTCTTTGGTTTTATAATTGTCATTCACCATGCGTAGTTCTTTGGCTTCACTTCCAGAAATGTTTCTTCCAGTGTAGCTTAGTTCTTTGACCTTCATAGGGCTCATAGTTCTAGGTAGTCTTTGTAAGACGCCAATGTCTGCCACTATTCCTAAGTCTATTTCCTTGATGCTGATGAAAGTCTCATCACATGTGTAGATCATGTCGCAGGCTGTAGCGATATTAATACCCCCACCTATACATGCTCCATGGATGGCAACGATGACGGGCACTTTGCATTTTTCTATAGAGGTAATATTAGCTTGGAGACCAGCAATAAAAGCTTTAAGGTTTTTTCTTTTTTGCTCTTCGTCAGTGGCCTCTATGAGAGAGGGAATCCCCATGAATACACTAAGGTCCATGCCCGCACAGAAATTTTTGCCTTCTCCTTTGAGGATTACGACCCTTGCTTCTGGCAGCTCTGATACATAGTTGAATACTTGCTCCAGTTCTTTCCACATTTCTAAAGTTAGAGCATTAGACTTATCGGGTCTATTCATGCTTACGGTAGCTACCTTATTATTAACTGTGACTAAGAAATGCTTAAAGTCCATTTTGTATGAGGCTAGTAAAAAACATCAAGATACAATATATCGTGCAGCATCTAAAGGAGCAAAGCATTGGACTGGTTTCTTAGTTTCTATTATTTCTTTGTTGAAAAGCTAACTAAGGAAACTGTAGATTGTTAGGGCAACAAAATGGAGCACCCTTAGGAATTAAATGTCTATCGACTCTACAAAAGGCAGTGACAACAAATTCTGATCTTGTGTAATGAGTTGCGCCTCGTAAGCCATGGCAGTAGCAACTATGATTCTATCTGCAGGATCACCATTAATGGTATTAGAAAATCGACGGGTAATATCTCCAATAGCTGCATTGATAGGTAAGGTTTTATAAGATCGCTTCTTAGTTAGGTCTTCAAAGAACTGCTTGATCGTAACTGGTAAGGTGATTCTTTTTTTACCTACTAGCATTCCTATTTCCCAATAGGAGATAGGAGAGAAGTAGCAGTTGTCAGTATTAGCTCTGAGGAGCTTATCCATCTTGCTAGAAAATCGATCATGGCCCATCAGATCCCAGATAAGATAGTGGGTATCTACAAGTAGTTTTTGCTTAGGCATCAGGCTCAGCAGCTATAGAAGGTGGATTGTAAAGAGAATCATCTATATAGTCTAGATCCTTAAGTGGCTGGTCTACGATATTATCATTAATAGTAATGCCCCCTTTTTTGTAGTCCTTGAGTCTTTGCTTGTAAGCCTGTTCTTCTTCGCTATTGCTGAGGGACTCAGGAGCTATTCTTGCAATCACTTTGCCTCTTTTGGAGAGGAGTATAATCTTACCATTAGCAACATCTTCGAGATACTGCTTGATATTTTCTCTAAAATCTGATATCGAAATTGTAAGCTCCATTATTATTTTGTACAATTCAAATGTACAATTAATTTCTACGAGTTACAAACTAAAATTAACTTTCCTTTGCTACTGTAGATCTAAAGCAACTAAAGCAATTGAAGATCAGAAGAACTCTGTTTGCTATAGAGGAATGTTGCCATGCTTTTTCTTAGGCAGGCTGACAGCTTTTGTTTCTAAGAGATTATACGCTTTGATCAGTTTACGCCTAGTGTCTCTGGGCATGATGACTTCGTCTATGAAGCCGCGCTGAGCAGCACTGTATGGATTAGCAAAAAGATCGGCATACTCTTTTTCCTTTTCTGCCAGTTTAGCTGCTGGATCATCTGCAGAAGATATCTCCTTTCTAAATATAATCTCAGAAGCACCTTTAGCACCCATAACCGCAATCTCCGCTGACGGCCAGGCAAAATTAAGATCAGCTCCAATGTGCTTAGAGTTCATAACATCATAAGCCCCTCCATAAGCTTTTCTAGTAATCAGAGAGACTCTCGGCACAGTGGCTTCACTAAGAGCATAGAGTAATTTAGCGCCATTAGTTATAATAGCATTCCATTCTTGATCTGTACCAGGTAAGAAGCCTGGGACATCTACTAGTACTAGCAGTGGAACATTAAAACAGTCGCAAGTTCTAGTGAACCTAGCAGCCTTCTTAGAAGAGTTTACATCTAGGCAACCTGCTAAACTCATCGGCTGGTTCGCAACGATCCCGATACTCCTTCCGCCCAATCTCGCAAAACCCACAACGATATTCTCTGCGTAGTCTTTATGAATCTCAAAAAAGGTCTCAGAGTCTACGATGCCATTGATAACTGCTTTGATATCGTAAGGTTTAGTCGCGACATCAGGAATGATGCCCTCTAGTTCATCTCTGTATTCATCTCCAAGTTCATAAGGTAGTGAAGTGGGTTTTTCTTCACAGTTTTGAGGAAGGTAGCTTAGGAGTTTTTTGACTTGGTTGATGCAGTCGAGATCATTAGCCGCCGTTAGATGTGTCACACCAGACTTGGTAGAATGTGTACTGGCACCGCCAAGCTCCTCTGAGGTGACTTCCTCATTTGTTACAGTTTTGACGACGTTAGGTCCTGTGACGAACATGTAGCTGGATTGCTCTACCATGATCGTAAAGTCCGTCATCGCTGGCGAGTATACTGCACCACCAGCACAAGGCCCCATGATCGCTGAGATCTGTGGGATTACACCGGAAGCCATGACATTTCTATAAAAGATATCCGCATAGCCTCCAAGTGAACGGACACCTTCTTGTATACGTGCTCCTCCAGAATCATTAAGACCGATAAGAGGCAATCCCGTCTTCATGGCTAGGTCCATAATCTTGCAGATCTTCTCAGCATGTGTCTCAGATAGTGAACCTCCAAAGACCGTAAAGTCTTGCGCAAAAACATAGACCTGCCTACCATCTATAGTGCCATGTCCTGTGACTACACCATCACCATAAAAGATCTGGTCTTCCATTCCGAAGTCCTTAGTCCTATGGGTAACCAAAATTCCTATTTCATCAAAAGACCCATCATCGAGCAACAAGTGAATTCTTTCTCGGGCAGTTAGTTTGCCTTTTGCATGCTGCTTTGCTATTCTGTTTTCACCTCCACCTATTTTGGCAGAAGCTGTCAGTTTATTTAGATAGTCTTTTTTGTCTTGCACTTCTTTCTAATTGATTGGTCAATTATGAGTTGTATGTATCGCTTAGGCTTTAGCCTTTTTTATTGCCTCTGTCAGTTTTGGTACCACCTCGAAAAGGTCTGCACAGACACCATAGTCTGCCGCCTTAAAGAATGGTGCTTCAGGGTCTTTGTTGATGACAACTATACATTTACTACTATTTACACCTGCAAGATGCTGAATGGCACCAGAGATACCTGCTGCGATATAGAGATTAGGTTTTATTGCGACACCTGTCTGTCCTACGTGCTCATGATGCGGTCTCCAGCCGATATCAGATACTGGTCTGGAGCAAGCTGTAGTGGCTCCTATCGCTTTGGCTAGATCTTCTATGATGCCCCAGTTTTCAGGACCCTTCATACCTCTACCTGCAGAGACGACTAATTCTGCTTCTGGAAGAGGGGCTGTATCTCCTTGTTGTAGTTTAGTTTCTTTTATAGTCACTTTGCTGGCAGGTACATCGACATCCATGCTGCTGATTGTCGCTTCACTGCCACCAGTTTCTGGTTGTACAGAATTACCTGAAAGGGTGAGAATCTTGACAGCTGATTTTATTTCATATTCTGCAATCGCCTTTCCTGCGAAGACATTTTTCTTTACCTTAAAAGAACCCCCTTCTACAGTGGGTAGGGTATTAGCAGCAGAGACGACGCCTGCATTTAGTTTTATACCTAATCTTCCGGCCAGTGACTTCCCTGAAGAATTATGTGGAAGAATGACAACTTGTGCATTCTTGCTCTGAGCGACTTGAGCTATTGCACTTGCAAAGGTTTGACTATCAAAGTGTCCTAGATTTGGATTATTGATAGTAATGACTTCACTGGCTCCATATTGTCCAAGAGAAGCTGGATTGTCCGCATTTCCTATGACTACTGCAGCACATTGAGTGCCCATCGCTTGTGCAGTCTTGTGTCCATAAGTTATAGCTTCTAGAGATGCTTTTTTGAATTGCCCATTTTGAGCTTCTGTATATATTAGTACCATGTTGTTATCGTGGATTTAGATTATTCAAAATAATATTAAAGGACCTTAGCTTCTTCCTGTAGTAATCTTACGAGTTCGTCCATGTTGTCTGGATCTATCATTTTTACTTCAGATTTTCCAGATGGTAAGCTGAATGAAGTAGCTACGGCTAAGTCGTCAGCAGCTACGGCAGGTACCACGTTTAGTGGTTTTCTTTTAGCCATCATGATGCCTCTCATATTTGGGATCTTCTGTTCTGCCATGCCTTTAGCAGCACTAATAACTAGAGGAAGTCCAGCTTCAGAAATTTCTTCGCCACCTTCTATGTCTCTTGTGATCGTCGCAGTAGTGCCTGCTATTACTAAATTAGTACCATATGAGATATACGGAAGATCTAGTAGTTCTGCTACCATAGCTCCTACGGAAGAGCCATTATAGTCTATAGTTTCTTTTCCAGTAAGGATCAGATCATAACCTTGTGCTTGTGCTGCTATTTGCTTTGCTACAAACATTGCACTCTGAGGATCGGCATCTACTCTGATCGCATCATCAGCACCTATGGCTAGTGCTTTTCGGATGACGACATCATTAGCCGCAGGTCCGACATTGATAGCCGTGACAGATCCACCATTTGCTTCTTTAAGCTCTACCGCTCTGACTAGGGCATACCATTCATCATATGGATTCATGATGAACTGTACGCCATTTTCATCATAGGCAGTGTTGCCATCTTTAAAAGCAATCTTGGCTGTGGTCTCTGGGGTTTTACTAATACAGACTAAAATTTTCATTTATCTAATTATTGATTTGTTGTACAAATTATTTTAGGCTAAGTAATCACTAAATGGTTTAGACTCTAGAGTTAGACCATTCAGAGTTCTCTTTGATATTTTCTTTTAGGACAGCTTTGTTTTCTAGATAAAGCTTGAGGGCTACTTTGGCCGCTACTTCTTTTTCTTTTGCTCCGGATTCTTCTATAGACTCTGGCGTAAAATACTTTTTGACAAAGTGGGTATCGAAATCTCCACTAAGGAAAGCTTCATGATTACAGACGAAAGCGCCAAAAGGGAGAGTCGTTTTCGGCCCTTTTATTTTATAGTCACTGATGGCTACTTTCATTTTTTCTATAGCTTCCTTTCGGGTATGGCCATAGGTGATAAGTTTAGCGAGCATGGGGTCGTAATAGATAGGAATATCCATTCCTTGCTCGAAGCCGTCATCTACTCTGATACCTTCGCCCTCTGGCCTGATATAGGTTTCTAGATTTCCGACACTAGGTAGAAAGTTGTCCATTGGGTCTTCGGCATAGACTCTGAGTTCTAGGGCATGACCATGGATAGTAAGGTCTTCCTGAGAGAATGATAATTTTTCTCCTCTTGCGACTCTTATTTGTTGCTCTACTAGATCGATACCAGTAATCATCTCAGTGACGGGATGCTCTACTTGTAGTCTAGTATTCATTTCTAAAAAGTAGAAATGCTTATTGCCTTCCAGTAGAAACTCTACTGTGCCCGCACCTTCATAGTCGCAGGCTTGAGCAACTCTAACAGCTGCTGCACCCATCTCTGCTCTTAGCTCTGGTGTCAGTACTGCAGAAGGGGCTTCTTCTACGACTTTCTGATGTCTCCTTTGTATGCTACATTCTCTTTCGAATAGATGGACAGTGTTCCCATGCTGATCCGCTAGTACTTGTATCTCTATGTGTCTCGGCGAAGTGACATACTTTTCTATAAACACTGCACCATCACCAAATGAAGACTCGGCCTCACTGATGGCTCTTTCCATTTGCTCTATGAACTCTGACTCTTGCTCTACGACTCTCATACCTTTACCACCCCCTCCAGCAGAGGCCTTTACTAGGATAGGGTAACCTATTCCAGCAGCAAGCTTTTTTGCTGCAGGTATATCTGTGATGGCTTCATCTGTACCCGGCACCATAGGAATATCGTAATCACTGACTGCTTCCTTAGCGGCCAACTTACTACCCATGACTGTGATAGCTTTTATTCCTGGTCCTATGAAGATGAGATTCTCGTCTGCCAGTCGCTGAGCGAAAGTTGCATTTTCACTTAGGAAACCATAGCCTGGATGAATAGCATCTGCTCCAGTATCATGGGCTGCAGCGACTAGTTTATCCATAACCAAGTATGATTCTGAAGAAGGCGCAGGCCCAAGACAGACCGCTTCATCTGCATATAATACATGTGGTGCTTCTCTATCTACTTCAGAATAGACTGCGACAGTAGCAATGCCCATCTTCCGGGCAGTCTTCATGATTCTGAGCGCAATCTCTCCTCGGTTAGCAACTAATATTTTAGTGATCGTTTTCATGTGGCTATTCCATTTCTAGGATGACTTCGTTCTTTTCTACGGTAGCTCCTTTCGGCAATAGTACAGACTTTACTACTCCGTCTCCTACCGCTTTGATGACATTTTCCATCTTCATGGCTTCTAGAATAAGAAGGGGGTCACCAGCTTTGACCTCAGTGCCTGACTCTACCATAATGTCTAGGATAAGACCTGGCATAGGGGCCTTCACATCCGTCATCTTGATTTCTGCTGGCTTGTCCATGCCCATCTTCTCTATGAGCTGATCTACTTCATCTGCTATTTGGATAGTATGGATGGTGTTATTGATCTTTAGTTTGAGGGTCTTGCCTTCAGCCGAGATGACTTCTATTTTATAATTTTCATTATTGTCTAGGAAGTAGTAAAGGCCATTTCTATGGACCAAATCTAAGGCCTCGACTTCTTTATCTGAGATTGAATAGGTCTGTTGACCTACTTTGGCTTTGTAGTTCTGCATATAGTTAGTAAGCTATGCAATATAATAAGTATCTAATTGGGATTGTTCAAGATTGTACAAAAATTAGTTAATATTGACTAATCTTAAAAGCTGCATACAGAATTAAAGAACTAATCTAGACTTGAATACCAGAGAAAAAATATTACTCGAGAGTCGTAAGTACTTCAATCAGAATGGTTATGCTGCCTCTTCTCTCTACCAAATTGCTCAGACAATTGGAATCAGCAGGGGTAATCTGACTTATCACTTTGCAGATAAAGAACTGCTCTTAGATCTGCACCTAGATGAACTCCAAGCCAGACATGAGCAGGCACTTATGAATTCTGTCGTAGTGCCTTCATGGCAAAGTCTAAATAAGGCTACTCTAGATTTTCACGAAATCCAGAAAGACTATGCCTTCATTTTCTTTGATAAGAAAGTCCTTTTTATTCCTCGTGTCAAAGCCCTCATACAATCACTAAGAGAAAATAATATCAAGACACAAATGTCTATGATCAGTATCTCAATTCAGATAGGGAATATGAAGACGGAACCTTATAAAGGCGTCTATCATAATATCTCTAGAAGCTTTTGGATTATCTCTTACTTCTGGTTGATCTCCGGTTCTTTTGCTGAAGAAAATGCGGTCTCTTGGGATAAGATAATGTGGAGTATGTTGTTGCCACATTTTACTGAGAAAGGGGTGCAGTCCTTCAAAGATCATTTCGGTGAGGAGTATTTCAATTCGTTAGGAGTGGCCTATGATAAATATCTAGAAGCTAGTATTTCTTTTTAGGATAGGAACGGAGAAAAATAGTTCTGAATAAAGCAATTAGAGAAGAATAGAAAAGGAAATTTTCTAGGAGGGGCTTAGTGCTGGCTTTTTTTTGAATAACGAATTTTACTTCCCTAGTACAGAGGTCAACATTACCTCCATAATCTTATCCATACGAGTCACTGCCTCATGGAAGTAAGCATCATAGTCTAGACAAGTTTCATAATCACTCATCGCGGCTTTATAGTTTTTCATCGCTAGATGGATGTCAGCTCTAGAAAAGTAAAGTTCGGCTAGGTCAGTATGATTTCGGAATGAAAGATTTGCGCCTGAGAGTTCCTCTATTTCTATGGTTGCTTGGTTAAGCAGTCGATTCAGTTCTTCTTTGGAAATCTTCATTCTAATAGAGTTCTGTGATTTAAAGCTGCGAATGTATACATATTGTATTTAATTTATATACGTTTTCAATCCAAGATTGTGACTCTAATGTTAAGAATGATCAGATTTTCTCCCTTCTGGAGCTCTATAATCCCACATCTCTGAGCTGAGTCCATTGCTCCTAATTGACTGATAATCAGTGTAAAACAATTAGATTGATTCTGTTTGTAGCCTTCTGACTTCTCGATATGATATTATAGGAATCATTAATATCTTCGCAGACATGTTACAAAAGAAGAATCCCACGAAGACTAAAGCGTGGAAGAAATTAGAGAAGCATGCTCAAGAGATTGCTGCTGTAGAAATAAAAGACTTGTTTGCTGAAGACAGTAAAAGGTTTAAAAAATATTCTACCACCCATCAAGACTTACTTATCGACTATTCAAAGAATAGAATGACAGATAAGACTTGGGACCTCTTGCTAGACCTTGCCAAAGAGCTTAACCTCAAGCATGGAATAGAACAAATGTTCCGAGGTAAAACCATAAATGAAACGGAAGGGCGAGCTGTACTCCATACGGCACTCAGACAGCAAGATGATAAAAAAGTAACAGTAGGAAGAGAGAACATCATTCCTAAGATCAGAGCTGTCCAAAAACAAATGAAAGCCTACTGTAGCAGATTTCATTCTGGTAAAATAAAAGGCTACTCTGGCAAACCTCTGAAGTACATTGTCAATATCGGAATAGGAGGGTCTGACCTAGGACCAGTGATGGTGACAGAAGCTCTAAAGTCTTATACCCTAAAAGGCATTACCACACATTTTGTATCCAATGTAGATGGCAGCCATATTGCAGAAGTACTCAAGAAGGTAAAGCCCGCAGAGACACTTTTTATTATAGCCTCTAAGACCTTCACGACTCAAGAGACCATGTCCAATGCAAATACGGCTAAGGCTTGGTTCCTAAAGAAAGGCGGGAGTACAAAAGATATCAAGAAACACTTCATAGCGCTGTCTACCAATAAAGCAGGTGTCACAGCTTTTGGGATAGATCCTAAGAATATGTTTGGTTTTTGGAATTGGGTAGGAGGGCGATATTCTCTATCCAGTGCTATAGGACTTTCTATTGCCTTGACTATAGGCTATGACAACTTTGATCAGTTGCTCGCTGGGATGGGGGATATGGATGGTCACTTCCGTAAGACAAGACCTCAAAAGAATATTCCTGTCATTCTAGCGCTGATAGGTATCTGGTATAATAACTTCATGGGGGCGGATACTGAAGCAATCTTACCGTATGACCAGTATATGCACAGATTTGCGGCCTACTTCCAGCAAGGGAATATGGAGTCCAATGGTAAGACAGTAGATAGAGCTGGCAAAACAGTGAACTATCAGACTGGTCCCATCGTATGGGGAGAACCAGGCACGAATGGGCAGCATGCTTTCTATCAATTGATTCATCAGGGGACTAAGCTTATCCCTTGTGATTTCATAGCTACGGCACAGACACATAATCCACTAGGAGATCATCATCAAAAGTTACTGTCTAATTTCTTTGCACAGACAGAAGCACTTATGAATGGAAAGACTAAAAAAGAAGTCATTTCAGAATTCAAGGCACAAGGTCTCGCTAAAAAAGACTATGACAAAATAGTTCCGTATAAAGTTTTCGAGGGGAATAAGCCTTCTAATTCTATTCTGGTAAAGAAGCTAACGCCATATACTCTAGGTCAGTTGATAGCTATGTATGAGCACAAAATATTTGTGCAAGGTTACATCTGGAATATTTTCAGTTTTGATCAGTGGGGAGTAGAGTTGGGAAAGCAGCTCGCACGGAAGATCCTACCCGAATTGGAAGATGATCAGAAGGTAGCTAGTCATGATGTCTCCACTAATGGATTGATCAATCAGTGGAAGGAGTGGCGGTAAGTTGTTAATCGAGCTTATCGAAGCAGCAAACTATTCTCTGTGACAAATAAGCGCCTAAGGAGAATTTTTAGTTCCTGTCACGAAGATAATTAAGATAGGCTGCGCAGCTTTCTACATTCTTGATTTCAAGTATCCACTGTACTTCGCTAAAGTCCGAAAAGTCTAAGCCACCTGATTCGATACTAGGATTGTTATACCTGCCATCTTGGCCATTGTACTTATCCGCCAATGTTGTGGCCAGACTCCATAGCTTTTTCATTTCCTTATCTCTCAGTATATCAGCCCAAGCAATAGGAGTCTTTGTATTGTAGCTGGGAGTCCCATTGTGGGCGGCATTGCCATCTGGAATCTTATGGTACTTACTATACTTTTTTACATAAGCTAGTTGTTCTTCTGTTGTTGTTTTCTCATTCCAGTCGCTGTGTTGTACAATATGGATTCTCTCTTTACTATTAATGGTATTTTTATTAGCTCTAATTTTAGCAATAAGCTTGGCTGAGAAATCTGACTGACCTGCTTCTGCTATCCATATAGTTCCTTTTCTGTTATTAAGTACCTCCATAACTTTATTATACACATCTTCTAGTGCCTTCTCCATATTAGAATGGGCATCGCTCCAGTTGTTTTTGAAAGCTTCCTCTATTAACGTATTAGGTGGGACATAAGCACCTTCTTGAATGCCATATGTGCCTGCTACAGCACGATAGTTTATTTTAGAATAGGCTGGAGTCCGTATCAATGATCCAAATGCCGCTATTGAATGTAAGTCATCTACATCTGTTTTGCAATCATAATGCAGGAGCAGTAGATCTGACTTAAGATTGAACTTTCTAAATTTTCCATTTTCATGCAACGCAGTTGTGGATTTATTACAGCTGATGCTAAAACACAAAGTCAAAAGTATTGAAAGCAGTTTAATCATAATATCTACTAATTTAACTCGTTGATCGAGAATATGAAGTTACTAAATATGATTGATCCTAAGAATTAGGATATCGGAGAGGACATTATCCTAGTTTTCTTTATCTTAGGTATGTGAAAGTTTATGTCAATAATATTTTTTTGCTCTGTAGTCTCTTTTATTCCACTGTTTTGAGTAGCCAGTTTTATAAGAACTTTGAATTTGAAGGTTCAGTTAATCAAGGCTACACATTCAATAGGTCGCAAATGCTTTTTTTTGAGTCAGAAGGCTTTGAAAGTTACGATCTTTTTCAATACAGCGATGAGAAAAGCTTGGCTGTGACCAACTACAACTTTGCATTGAATTTTAGGATTGATTCTGTACATAGAATCAAGTTAAAATTTGGAAGATCAAACTACGGGCAGACGATAGATATTCAAAGGACTGGAATAATTGAGAGATTGTATAGTGATTATAAAAACCTCACAGTTACAAGGTTTAACGGCCTGTATTACAGTTTTTCAAAGTATTTTAACAAGCAGGTTTTAGAACTTGAGGGAGGAGTCAATCAAGATTTTTACGATTTTACGAATAGCTTTGTGTATGGTTGTTTTTTGATTGATCTGCCAGCTTATAGTAGAACACTAAGCCTCAGAACCTATCGGCAAATACTTGATAATTTCAGTATTGGACTTTCAGTTTCTAATACACATAATATAGTCTTCCGGCAAACACCAGATTCATCACTAGATTACTGTGATTCTTCGGGTTCATACAGCTATGCTTTAAATTATGCAGAGTTAAGTGTGAGGTTTAATTTCAAGTGAGGATTTTTTGGGGAGGAAGAGAGCTACGGATATCTGTTTACAAGATAGGCTTACAAAGTTTACAGGCTCTATAACCCGCTGCTTTGGCTTCCGCAATGGTAGTGTAGAACTGCACGTTTTCAAACTTAGGTTTTCTAGCATAGCAGGTACTGATACAATAGATGCCTGTGGTCTTTACGGCAGCGATGAATTTATACTCATAGCTTTTATCCTTTTCTACTAAAGCAGTATAGTACTCTCTAATTGTTGCTTCTTCAGTAATCATGCTAGTTGTGCCTTTCTGTTTACAAGAAAATAGGCTACTAAAATGTTAGGTACCCAACATAGCCAGGCGACTACTCTGTAGGCAGGAATAAAATCTCCAAGTGAAATAGTAAGTATAGGCAACCACAGCCTTAAAGTAACCGCTGAAAAGCAGGCGGCATATGAGAAGATCATCATCTTTTGATGGGTCTGTATGTCTTTCTTTTTTATACTTGTATAGGCGAGGTAGGTGGTCACCAACCAGATGACAGCTAAGCTGAAAAAGCCGGCTGTAGAAACATATCCTCCAGTAGCGGACCAGCTGATTACTACAGCACCAGATCCACTCATGAGGACAGAGAGTACATATATTTTTCCTAAGCGTCTATGGAGCTTGATATTCTTTACTCGGAGTTTCTCAGAAAACTGTGACCATCCCACAGCGAGAGCTACACCACCTAGGATAATGTGTGCATAGAATCCGATGTTCCAAAAAATATTGGAGAGCAGTGGTTCTGACTTGAAACTTAGTAAGCCAAAAGTCCTTTCCTGTACAAAATAACTAATAGGGTAGAGAGAGATAAGAATGCATAAAGCGGCAAATAACCACCAAAGGAATTTCTTGGTCATAAAATGAAAATAAGAAATTCCTTTGGTAATTACTATTGCAGGGCCCTGTCCAATAAGGGCTGGGTTGTTACTTGCTCAGATTGAGTTGTAGGGTTTGGCTAGCTGATTCTCTGTCTAGTTCTAGAAAGTAGCTGCCATCTGGATAGTTTCTAAGGTCTATCTGGTAGTTAGTAGTTTGACCTTGCTTGACCTCTGTACCTTTACTATCGTAGACACGGTATTGTACTTGTGAGTTGAGACCTTGGATAGTCACGATACCGTCAGAAGGATTAGGGAAGATGCTTAGTTCGTTTGCTATTACTTCTTCAGCAGTGGAGGTTTCCTCTTTAAGATCATAACTAATAAGGTCATTGTATAGTATCAAATTGTCTCCTCCGGTAAAATACACAACGCCATCTATGACAAAACTACCAGGTGCCCATCGGCCTGGTCCGGGATGTGGTTGTTCTTTAGTCCATTCATTGGTCATGGGATCGTAAGAATACATTTCGCCTCTTGGTAGATGGTCATGTTCATCATTGTCTCCACTGAGTACATATCCCTTTCCTCCATAGCTAAACTCTGTACCAGCGACTCTACCTTGGTCTGGCAGAAAGCCTAAGAATTCCCACTCTTCCGTAGCAGGATCGTACACATATAGGTCATTGTAGATAATATCTCCATGTCCAAAGGCAACATACACAAGGCCCTCTATTTCAAAGAAATAAGGGTGATGACGACGAGCTCCAGGGTACTCAGGCTTACTGCTCCATGTATCTGTGGCGATGTCATATTCCCACCAATCTTTCATATTGCCCATATTATCGTTACCCAGACCGACAAAAATCTTATCTGAAGTAGCTACGAAAGCAGGGTGACTTCTTCCTCTGCATGGGCAGCTGGCTAGTTCTTTCCATGTTTCTGTCTCTGCATCAAATTCCCATAGATCATTTAAGTATACCACAGGACCATTCTGCTCTCTCCCTATACCGAAACCGAGATAACCCTTACCTGAGGTTTGTGTAGCATATGCAAAGCTTCTCGCTAGACCTGGAAAGTCTTCAATTTGTGTCCAAGTATCTGTGGGCCCATGATATTTGTAGGCATCTTTTAGTTCGCCAGAATTCCCGCCTCCAGTCATGACATAACCATACTCTCCAATAGAGAAAGTGGCAGGATGATGTCTGCCTTCTGCACCTGAAGGCATTGGTGATCTGATCTCCCATTCTTTCTGGGCAGAAAGATTGGTCATACTTAAAATGAAAGCCGCTAGAATAATAAGTCTCATTATAATTTTTTCGTTCGTGAATGCTGTAATGATAATGAATATAGTCTGCTTGTTGTTCATGCCTTTCTCGAAATATTTATAGTTTGTCGTATAGAGGAATTAGCAAGATGAAATGCCTTGATAATTTTGAAAATTTCTGTAAACCAATCTTAATCGCTGATTAATTTGATATTTTGTTGTCAATAGTCAAAAACTAAATAACCTATATAATGCAACTAGAAGGAAAGACAGCCCTGATCACCGGGGGGACAAAGGGAATAGGCCTAGGTGTGGCCATCGCCATGCTAGACAAAGGAATGAAAGTAATGATCACTGGCAGGACCAAAACTGGCGTAAATCAAGTCGTCAAGAAACTCTCTAGAAAGTATAAGGCTAACATAGCTGGTCATGCAGCGAATGTCGTAAATCTGAAAGATCAAAAAGCTGCCGTCTCTGCACTGAAGAAGCAATGGAAAAAACTAGATGTACTTATAGCAAATGCTGGGGTGGGACATTTTCATAACATAGAAGATCTGACCACCAAGCAGTGGAATGAAACTATAGATGTAAACCTCACAGGTGTCTTTAATTCAGTGAAAGCAAGTATTCCTTCTCTTAAAAAGTCAAAAGGTTATATCATTACGATAGCCAGTCTGGCAGGTGCAAATTTCTTCCAGAATGGCACAGCTTATAACGCCTCTAAGTTTGGCTTAGTAGGATTTACTCAGGCGATGATGTTAGATTTGCGACCCTATGATATTAAGTGCTCTACCATTATGCCGGGCTCGGTATCTACCTACTTTAATAATAGGAAACCTTCCAAGAAAGACGCTTGGAAAATACAACCTGAGGACATAGGACAGATGGTTATGGATTTATTAGAAATGCATCCAAGGACCCTACCTTCTAAAGTAGAGGTTAGACCTTTCAGACCACCATCCAGTTATAAGTGAATCAAGATTTCCTAAAGACAGTAGATAAGGAGTCTGCAGTCATAAGACTCACTGCCTTGTGGGCAATGAATGAGGCAGCCCTAGGAGGATTGCTTCATCTGTTTAGGACACCTTTTTCCGGATTGATTCTGGCTAGTGTAGCGGTGATTCTTATTTCGTTGATTGCTTACATTGCAGAGCATCCAGGTCGAGAAATACTAAAGGCACTGATAATTGTGCTGATTATAAAATTGACCTTAAGTCCGCATTCTCCTATTACGGCTTATATCGCTGTTTCTTTTCAGGGCTTGCTAGGCGCCTTGCTTTATTCATTTTTACCATTCAGAGTTTCCGCAATTATATTAGGGCTCTTAGGCTTAGTGGAATCTGTATTCCAAAAGTTGCTCACACTGACCTTGCTATTCGGTATGCCCTTATGGGAGTCCTTGGATATCTTTGTAGAACATGTGCTAAAGCGTTTGGGTTACTCGGCAGGTAATGTAGAGGGGCAAGGTAGTTTTTGGATAGTCTCTTCCTATGTTCTAGTTTATGCGATAACGGGTATAGTCGTAGGAATTCTGATAGGCAATTTGCCTAAGCGTATAAATCAAGTGCTTCCTTCTCTAGAGGTGCCAGACATTTCTATTAGTGCCATCGGTCAGAGTAGTAAAAAGAAAAAAGTCTTTTGGAAAACTAAGAAGTTTAGATTCTTCGTCATCATACTGACACTGCTTGCAATAATTTATTTTTCAGTCCCACAGGCCAAGGAAATCTTACATCCATTGTATCTGTTTTTTAGAGTGGTAGTTATTTTGCTATTATGGTTTCTAATTGTGTCTCCACTCTTGCTGAAGTTATTGCATACGTTTCTCAAGAAGAAAGAATCCACCTACAGTAAGGATGTACAAAAAGCGATGTCTTTGTTGCCAGCATTTAAGGCACTCATGGTGCAGGCCTGGAAAGATGTAGCCTCTTATTCAGGACTCAAAAGAATACGCCAATTTATCGTGGTCAGTTTGTCCTACTGTTTGCTCTATAAAGATGAATAGTCACTGATGAGTAAGACTATCTACATATACACTGGTCCTGTTCAGTCTGGAAAAACAACCGCAGTTTACAAATGGTCTAGGGAACAAAAGTCTGTTGGTGGTTTTTTGACACCTGATATAGGAGACTTACGTTATGCCCACTTCCTAGCAACGAAGCAGTGGCAAAGTTTTGAGACTCAGAACCCTACAGAGATTGCCGCTACTATAAGCATAGGCAAGTTTAACTTTTTCCAATCCACCTTTCATTATATGCAAGAGTCATTGCTCACTGATCTGAGCTCTGGCAAGGAGTGGATAGTAATAGATGAGCTAGGCAAGCTAGAAGTAAAAGGGGAGGGGCTAGCGCCAACTGCTCAGCAGGTGATTACTGCTGTCCAATCCAATAAAGCCCAATCAAATTTGATTCTTATGATCAGGGAAGAATTGTTGTCTACAGCTATAGAAGTATTCGATATAGAGCAGCCGATTATCATTAGACGTGTCGAAGAATTATCCAGTAGCTAAGTACGCAATTCATTCGCCATGAATATTTTTCTTAAAATTTTTGAACCTGAGGCATCATTTGTAATATAACTAAGAGTATAGTTACTGTACCTTGCCAGTAAGATGAATAAAACACGGACTCTAAGGCTCTTCTTTCTGTTGTCCATAAGCCCTTTGCTGTTGGGCTTATTGGTTTATCTATGTATAGGTTCTACTCAGACGGGGCTGTTTCTGTTTACATCTAATTTGTTAGGTCCAGAACTTGTAAGCCTCATTCGATTAGAGGGCAGCTTACCGCTTTTTATTCAGTTCCATTTAGCTGACAGTTTATGGGCTTTTGCGCTGACCAGTACCTTGTATCTATTGTTGTATAATGAGATGCAGAGAATGAAACTGCTGATTATTGCAGTGGTTGCTTCTGCTAGCTTTGAGCTACTTCAATATGTAAATCTTATAGGCGGTACAGCAGATCTATTTGATTTGGGTTTTATGTTAGCCGCTTCAGGCTTAGCTTATTTTTTATTTTCTAAAAAACTATTACCATGCGAAACAACTTCATACTCTTCGGAACCTTAGCTATCTTTTTTATTATCGCTACAGCAACCTCCCAGGAGGAATTTCCTGCTCAGGAATACGACAGTAACATAGAGCTGAGTGGGAATAACATTATCATCACTAGTGAAAGCTCAGTCAATATTGAAAATGGCACAATGTTCTTAGTTTTAAATGCCCAATCTGTAGATAGAGAGTCTTTCTTTAGGACTGATTATTTCTTGGAAGGACTTACGGCTGACACTTTACCTTTCAGCTCTTTTGTGAGCACTGGGGATGAATCAGTTTCTTTTCCAAATGGAGAAATGCCTTCAGACTTTAGTCTTAATTTTATAGCACGTGATACTTCTTACTTTAAGAACCATGCTTTTTAGTTCGAGCATCCCCATGCCAGAAAAAGTGGTTCGCCTAGCTCAATAATTGATAGGCTGCCAGGGCAAATAGGTAGGCCATGATAAAGAAGGCTATAAACTGCCAGATGGCATATTTCCAATGGCCTGTTTCTTTTCGCACTATCGCTAGGGTACTCATGCACTGTAAGGCGAATACGTAGAAGAGGAGTAGAGATATGGCGGTGGCATAATTATAACGGGGTTCTCCTGTCTCCAAATTAACTTCGTTTCTTAGTCGCTCTATGATGGTAGCATCTTCATCGGAACCAATACTGTATACCGTCGAGATAGTTCCTACAAAGACTTCTCTTGCAGCAAAGGAAGTGATCAAGGCAATACCTATTTTCCAATCATAGCCGAGGGGCTTTATGACAGGCTCTATGCCTTTGCCTAAGTACCCTAGATAAGAATATTCTAATTCAAAGGCTTCTTGATTCATCTGCGAGGAGTCCTCAGTTGAGGCAGTATATTTAGTATACTCTGCTTGTATAAAGTCTTGTCCCTTAGGAGAGAAAGATGCTAATAACCAAAGCAGTATTGAGATCACGAAGATTACTTTTCCTGCTTCTACAACGAATGATTTAGTTTTTTGATAGACATTGATCCATATATTCCTCCAGTTAGGCATTCTATAGACTGGTAGCTCTAGTGACCAAAACTTATTGCTAGGTATCTTACTTCTTCTTGTAAAGTACCAGGCCACAGCCAGGGTAGATATCACACCTAGTAAATAGAGGGCCAGCAACATCAAACCTTGAGATCCAAAAAAGCGCCCACTGTCATTGGGGTAGATTACAGCTATCAAGATTGCATAGACGGGTAGTCTGGCAGAACAAGTCATCAGTGGAGAAGCAAAAATAACGGCCATCCGTTCTCTAGGATCATCGATTATTCTTGTACTCATAATCGCAGGAATCGCACAGGCCCAACTAGACATTAGTGGAATAATGCTCTTTCCACTTAGTCCAAATTTTCTGAGAAACGAATCTGAGATAAAAGAGATTCTGGAGAGATACCCCGTATGCTCTAATACTCCTAGGAGAAAGAACAATATGGCGATCTGTGGAATGAAGATCACCACTCCTCCTATCCCGGGAATCACAGCATCTGATATGAGTCTTTGTAGCCATCCATCAGGAATAGTAGAAGATGCCCAAGCAGACAGATTACTCATGCCTCCATCTATCCAGTCCATAGGAATAGAAGAGAAGGCAAATACAGATTGGAAAACAAAATACATGACGGTCAGGAAAATGAAGATGCCCCATACTGGATGGAGTAATAGTTTATCCCATTTCTTAGAGGACTGTAGATATTCGTTTTCCTCTCCTTTAGTTACAGCTGATCTGACCATCGCACTGACGATCTTTTGCCTCTTGAGATAGTCATTCTCATGCAGACTGATATTGACAGGCTGTGTGCCATCGGATAGTGATTGCACATAGTTGTTTTCTATGCCTTGATCAGTGATGTTTTCGTAGAGACTCTTGCAGAAGGAATTAGGAATCTTAAATCCTTTTTTCTCTATGTAATGTTTTAGTTCATCTATGCCAGAACCATCTTTGCTATTGACTAGTAGTACGGGGCAGCCTGTGATATCTCTAAGGCTGTGCATATTTATAGAGATATGATTCTTCTCCAGCTCGTCTTTAAAATTGATAACCAGTACCATAGGTATCTGTAGATCTGCCAGCTCTGAAAACAGGATCAGGTCATCATTGAGATTAGTGCCACTTGCTGTGAAGACAATCTGAGCCTCGCCTAACTTACCCAGCAGAAAGTCTTTGGTTATCTTTTCCTCAGGTGTTACAGATCGTAGAGAACGCATGCCAGGAAGATCTATGATCTGCTGGTCCTTGAGTTTTCCTGATTTGATATCCACCGTGACACCGGCATAGTTTCCAACTTTTTGATTGAGACCAGTCAGCTGATTGAATAGGCTGGTCTTGCCAGAATTAGGTTTGCCGATGAGGAGTATTTCTTGCATACCTGTTATATCTGTACCAGTTCTATATTTTGAAAATCTACTTGGCGTAAGCTGATCATCTTACCATTTATAGTCAGAGAGATCAGGCCAGAAAATCCGGGGCTGTAGTTCTTGTAGACAATGGTGCCGATACCGATGCCATTATTAAGTAGATAAGAATGAAAGTCTTTATTCCCATTTATCTGGGTAATAATAGCCCTTTCATCGATTTTCAAGTCTAATACTGTCACTGGTTTTCTTTCTGAGTGGACTGCAAAGAAAACAGATTATTTTGATTTTGTCTAAATAGGCAATAGTGTTTTATGCCATTTGATTGGTATTTTAGCATACAAACAAAGCTTATGACCCCGATACTAAAAAATGTCCTTGCTGTCATCGCAGGATTTATGATTGGTGCTCTAGTCAATATGGGCCTCGTCATGACAGGACCCTCTATTATTCCTCCTCCAGCGGGAGTGGATATGACGACGCCAGAAGGCCTACAAGCAGGCGCACATCTGCTAGAAGCTAAACATTATATCATGCCTTTCCTTGCACATGCACTAGGGACGCTTGTTGGCGCATTTTTCGCCGCTAGAATAGCCGCTACTAGAAAAAGTGTCTTTGCTATGGCGATAGGAATCATCTTCCTTCTAGGAGGTATCGCAGCCGCTAGAATGATACCTGCGCCTAACTGGTTTATTGCTACAGACCTTTTGGTAGCCTATTTGCCGATGGCATGGTTAGGATGGAAGTTGGCTGGTGGACAGCGAAACTAAACCAATGGTATACAGAGATAATGGTGCCGTCGGTGCGCTGCTAGATGAGTACGAAAAAGCACTAAAGGAACTCTCTGCTCTGCTATCCACCGTAACAGAAGCAGAGTATAATACGGTGGTCGATCCTATTACCAGTGATGAAGACTGCCGATCTATTCATACCATAATGAATCATGTTATGAACTCTGGCTATTATTATGCTCAGGCGATAAGAAACGATAACGGGGAAGATGTCATCGGTAGCGTAGCCTATGATTGTACTACCGTGCCTAAAGCTCTCAAGGAACTGGAAGGAATGTTAGCCTATAACGAGCAATTGTTTCTAGATTATCCCAATTTGCAATTAGAAACTAATCAGGAGGAGCTCAAGATTCTTACGAGATGGGGACAGCGGTATGATGTAGACCAAATGATGGAACATGCCATCGTCCATATCCTAAGACATCGAAGACAGATAGAAAGATTTTTAATAAAACTTAGAGTATCAGGTGGTTAGATTTATTTATTTCCTATTCATAGTATTGTTGGCTGCAGGATGTACCCAAGGTCCTGTAGAGAAGCCCCTCACCGCTGAGGA
Source organism: uncultured Saprospiraceae bacterium (assembly GCA_937921825.1). Classification (GTDB taxonomy): domain Bacteria; phylum Bacteroidota; class Bacteroidia; order Chitinophagales; family Saprospiraceae; genus RFSX01. The sequence goes on along the minus strand of CAKZVK010000047.1, from coordinate 8,533 downwards.
AAAAGCGGCTATCAAGAAGGCCGATCATAGATTGTTTCATAATACTCTTCGGAAACATCTTAAGGCAACCGCTGACAAAGACATAGAAACCCTAAAGACCCTCATGGCGCCAGATGGTTTTATGCATCTTATGAGACCTGCAACCCCTGTGGTCTATACTACTGACTTGTACATCATATATCACGAATCTTGGTTTCAAGATCCTGATTGGTCCATAGAAACGACAATTACTGACAGCGATGTGGGTACTGATATGGGGATGGCACTTGTCGCTCTAAAATATATGGAGCCAGAAAACGATGGGAAACCTTACTGGAATGAGATGCTGGTAAGCTATACCCTAAAGAAATATGATGATGGCGCTTGGTATGTCATCCTCGATCACTCTTCTTCTGTAAAAAAATCCACAGATAAGAAGTAAATTTGAACAGTAAACTCAAAGCATGATTCAGCAATTAGTTTTTGTAGCAGTATTAGCAGTAGTCTCATTGCTGGCCTTCAGATCTTATAGGCATATCTATAAGTCTATCATGTTAGGAAAGGACTTTAGTACAAGTGGTCCGTCAGGAGAGAGATGGAAGAACGTCCTATTGGTCGCATTCGGACAGAAGAAAATGTTTAAGCGTATCATCCCTGCCGTCTTGCATGGCTTTATATATGTGGCTTTCCTTTTTACTCAGATAGAACTGATAGAAATAATTGTAGATGGTGTATTCGGAGTGCATAGATTTTTTGCTGGTGCTTTAGGAGGTTTATATACCTTGATAATAAATAGTATAGAATTCTTGTCTCTCGGGGCACTGATTTCTACCATCATCTTCTTATGGAGAAGAAATATGTTGAAGGTGCCAAGATTAGTCATGCCGGAGATGAAAGGCTGGCCTACTCTAGATGCTAATAATATCTTGATTGCAGAGATAGTCTTGATTACAGCAATCTTTACGATGAATGCTGCGGATGGCTTACTTCAGAATATAGACCCTACCCATTTTCCAGATTCGGGACCTTTGCTTCTGAGTGGGATAGTAGGGAAGACTTTGTTCTCAGGGCTATCGGCAGGAACACTACACATACTCGAAAGGGTAGGCTGGTGGATACATATACTTGTGGTCTTTGGTTTTTTATTATACCTGCCTCTGTCTAAGCACTTGCATATCCTGTTAGCTTTCCCTAATGTCTTCTTTGCTAAATTAAAGTCTAGAGGAGAGATGTCTAATATGCCAGATATCATGAATGAAGTGAAGTCGATGATGGGTCTCGGTGATCCCAATGCAGAAGAAGCACCTATGACTGAAGAGTTGCCAGACTTTGGGTCTAAAGATATTTTTGATCTAAGCTGGAAGAATCTCTTAGATGCTTACACCTGTACGGAATGTGGTCGATGTTCTTCTGTCTGCCCAGCTAGTGGCACAGGAAAGAAATTATCTCCGCGTAAGATCATGATGGATATCAGAGATCGGACAACAGAAGTGGCTGCTAATCTTAAAGAAAATAATTACGATACCAAAGGTTATGATGACGGTAAGTCGCTCTTCGATTATATCTCTGATGAGGAACTTTTTGCCTGTACGACTTGCACTGCCTGTGTGGAAGCTTGTCCAGTCATGATCGACCCACTAGAGCCTATCTTAGAACTAAGACGTTACAAGATCTTGACAGAATCTGCAGGACCGAGTGACTGGACGCCAATGTTTACCAGTCTAGAAAATACTGGGGCTGTATGGCAGATGCCGTCAGAAAGATTTGATTGGGCTAAACCTTTAACTGAAGAAAACTCCTAAGAAGATGAAAGTATACACTTTAGCAGAATATGCGGGAATGGACACAGAGCCAGAAATCCTTTTTTGGGTAGGCTGTGCAGGAAGTTTTGATCCAAGGGCTCAGAAGATTACACAATCGTTAGTCAAGATTCTACATCATGCGGGTATCAAGTATGCCGTGCTCGGGAATGAAGAATCGTGTACTGGTGATCCCGCTAGAAGAGCAGGTAATGAATTTATCTTTCAAATGATGGCACTACAGAATATAGAAGTGCTGAACATGTATAAGGTCAATAAAATAGTAACGGCATGCCCACACTGTTTTAATACACTAAAGAATGAGTACCCAGAACTGGGAGGTAACTATGAAGTTGTACACCATACGACCTTGATACAGCAACTGATAGAAGAAGGCAAGCTGACTATAGAGGGCGGCGCCTTCCAAGGCAAGACCATTGCGTATCATGACTCTTGCTATCTCGGTAGAGTTAATAACATCTACGAAGCACCAAGAGATATTCTCAATAAACTAGATGGCGACCTCAAAGAAGCTCCAAGGAATAGATCCAAAGGATTTTGCTGTGGGGCAGGAGGAGCACAGGTATTCAAAGAGGAAGAAGAAAGCAGTACCAATAAGAAAGTCAACGGAGAAAGAGTAGGGGAGCTTCTAGAAACTAAACCTGATATCATCGCAGCGAATTGCCCCTATTGCATCCTTATGATGAATGATGGTGTCAAGGCCAAAGGCAAAGATGAAGACGTCATGGTTTATGATATTTCAGAGTTGATAGTACAGGCTAACAAGTGGTAGTTCTTAAAGTGATAATTGATAATTTCAATTATTACTCTTAATTATTAAGTGTATCAATTGTCTTCAAAAGAGAAAGAAATACTCAAAATTGATGGTGACAAATCATCTACTCAATTCGATATAATCGCTATAGAAGAACCCCTCCAGATTACAATCTCCGGAGCCTTCATTAAAAATAAAACTGGACAGCAAAACATCGCAGTCACAATGCGAACACCTGGAGCTGACCAAGAACTGGCTGTAGGCTTTCTATACGGAGAAGGCATTCTTACTGCTAAAGATCAAATTAGAAATGTAATTTTTGGTGAGAATAGATTGGAACTAGAGTTGTCTCACTCGAGTATAGATGTAGCAAGCTTACAACGCAATTTTTACACTACAAGTAGTTGCGGAGTCTGTGGCAAAGCGAGTATAGAAGCTATAGCTATCAATAAGACGATCCCAACACCTACTCAGAAACTTCAATTGGACTCAGATGTCATTGTCTCCTTACCCGCAAAGGCAGCAGCGAGCCAGAAGTTATTTCATAGTACAGGTGGTATTCATGCAGCATCTATTTTTGATCTTAATGGGAAAATCCTACTGCAACATGAGGATGTGGGAAGACATAATGCTTTGGATAAAGTTATAGGTGCTAGTTGCTTAGAAAATCTCTTGCCCTTGGATGCGCATATTCTTTTACTTAGTGGGCGAGCCAGTTTTGAACTCATACAGAAAGCAGTAATGGCTGGCATACAAATAGTCGTAGCTATTGGTGCCCCCTCTAGTCTGGCAGTCGAGTTGGCGGAGGAGTATGATGTGACCTTAATAGGTTTTCTCAAGGAGCAAAGCTTTAATATTTATAATGGTGCACATAGAATAATAGCAAAGCCTACATAGCTTGCAGATGTGTCGTAACTTTAGCAGTAGAATAAATAGATATGTCCGAAAAAGTAGATAAGGCTAAAACATCTGAAAAGCTGACAGGAATAAAGATTGGTCAGCCCAAGAAAGTTGCTGGGGGTATACCAGCTGTATTATCTTCAGTAGCACATATCAGTAAAGAGACAGGAGTCTTTAAGGGACTGAAGGTGCTCTCTAAGATGAATCAGAAGCAAGGCTTTGATTGTCCCGGTTGTGCCTGGCCAGATCCTGATGATGAGAGAAGTTCCTTAGGAGAGTACTGCGAGAATGGGGCTAAAGCTATCTCTGAAGAAGTCACCAGTAAATTGCTGACACCAGAATTTTTTCGAGATCACAGTGTTCCAGCATTGGCACAACTATCAGATTATGAAATAGGAAAGAAGGGTAGAATCGCCCAGCCGATGTACTTGCCTGCTGGGGCAAGTCACTATGAAGCTATTTCATGGGCAACCGCTTTTGATAAGATTGGTACTAAGCTTAATAGTCTCGCCTCTCCTAATGAATCAGTCTTCTATACCTCTGGACGGACGAGCAATGAAGCCGCCTTTTTATACCAACTTTTTGTAAGAGCTTATGGCACTAATAATTTGCCTGACTGTAGTAATATGTGTCACGAAAGCAGTGGTGTCGCCTTGAGTGAGACTTTGGGTATCGGTAAGGGCTCTGTAACCTTAGAGGACTTTTATGAAGCGGAGGTCATCGTTGTGATGGGACAAAACCCAGGCACCAATCATCCTCGGATGTTGACAGCTCTTCAGAAAGCCAAAAAGAACGGTGCTAATATCGTCTCCGTCAATCCTATAAAAGAAAGTGGACTGCTGAATTTCAGCCATCCACAAGATCTATCAGCACTGGTAGGCGTATCAACTAAACTCACTGACCAGTATCTTCAAGTCAAAGTCAATGGAGATCTTGCACTTCTACAAGCTGTAAATCATCTCCTCGTCAAAAAAGAAGAAATAAATCCAGGAACTGTTCTGGATCAGAATTTCATAACTAGCAGAACTCAAGGTTCAAAGGAATATCTTCAACATATTGCTCAGATAGATTTAGATCGTTGTATCGCAGACTCAGGTGTAAGTCGTCAGAAAATTGATCAGTTAGTAGACTTGCTCGCTGCTAAGTCTAAGATTATCGTTTGTTGGGCGATGGGTCTGACACAGCATCATAATGCAGTAGCAACGATAAAGGAAGTCGTCAATTTGTTATTACTGAAAGGCAGTGTCGGCAAGCCTGGTGCAGGAACCTGTCCTGTCCGTGGTCATAGTAATGTACAAGGCGATAGAACTGTAGGAATAGTAGAGCGACCTCCCAAGCAGCTGCTAGAAGGTATAGAAAGAGAGTTTCATTTTACACCACCTGCAGAACATGGTTATGATGTAGTGAATAGTATCAAGGCTATGCATGATGATAAAGTGAAAGTGTTCTTTGCAATGGGTGGCAATTTTATTTCTGCGACACCTGATACTGCGTATACTGGTAGAGCTCTAGAGAAATGTGATCTGACTGTACATGTCTCGACTAAGCTCAATAGAAGCCATCTCGTACATGGAAAGGAAGCATTGATACTACCCTGCATCTCACGTACAGAAAAAGATGTCCAAGCAGGTAAGGAACAATTTGTCACTGTAGAAAATTCTATGGGTATCGTCCATAGCTCACAGGGCATCTTGCCTCCCTCTAGTAGTGAACTCATGAGCGAACCTGCGATAGTTTGTCGTCTGGCCATGGCTACCTTAAAGGAAAGCACTATTAACTGGGATCAGTATATGTCCGACTATGATAGCATACGTGATAGTATAGAATCCACCATTGCTGGCTTCGACAATTATAATGTGAGAGTAAGAGAGCCTTCAGGATTCTATCTGCCTAATGTCGCACGAGCAGGCACCTTCAGAAAGGATACTGGCAAAGCCCATTTTACAGTCTCAGAAAATAAAACCATCCAACTAAAGGAGAATGAATATCTGATGATGACAGTAAGAAGTCATGATCAGTTCAATACGACTATCTACGGTCTAGATGATCGCTATAGAGGCATCTATAATGAAAGACGGGTCGTCATGATGAACCCTAAGGATATTAGAGCCCTAGGTTTTGTGGCTAATGATCTAGTAGACCTATACAATCACACTAATGATATCGAACGAGTAGCGCCTAAGTTCGTCGTGGTGCCATATGATATTCCGAGAGGAACAGTAGCAACGTATTTTCCGGAAGCTAATGTGCTAGTGCCGATTTCTGAGACAGCTCAGTATAGTAATACACCTGCCTCTAAGTCCGTAGTCGTGACACTGAGAAAGCAAAAGGCACAGGTCTAATTAGTAGTCTTTATTTCTAGCCTAGTAAATCACTCTGCTCAGCAAAGGGTTGAGTATAATACCGTTGACCGGTTGCTTTATATAGAGCATTTGCCAGAGAACCTATGACTGGTGGCATACTTGGTTCTCCGAGGCCAGTAGGATCTATACCGTTATCTACAAAGAAGGTTTCGATTTCTTCTGGAGCATCAGCCTGACGGATCATTTGATAGGTGTTGAAATTATTTTGCTCTGGTACACCATCCTTAAAAGTAATACCGCCAAACATAGCAGTGCCTATTCCATCTATAGTACCTCCTTCTATCATATTGACCGCGGCATCAGGATTCACTACTACTCCGCAGTCTACAGCGCACCATACTTTTTGTATTGTTGGTTTGCCTTCTTTGGAGACCATATCTACAACTTGAGCGACATAACTATTGTGGCAATAATATGCGGCGATACCTCTATGTATACCAGCTGGTTCATTACCCCAGTTGCATTTTTCTTTGACTAGTTTAAGGACGCCAGCATAGCGTTCTGGATCATAGTCATTCTTTTCTCCTACGGGCTTATCGATGGCATTTTGGAAAAGTTCTAATCTGAAATCGATTGGGTCTTTTCCTGCCGCTTCTGCTACCTCATCTAAGAAGGACTGCTCTGCTCCTGCGATAAAATTAGATCGCGGTGCTCTCCAGGCTCCTGTAGAAATGTTGGAATCCATAGCACTGTTACTTGCTTCATAATGCTCTACAGTTCCTGCTGGAAAACGATCAGCAAAGACCGGACCCCCATGAGTACCTGCTCCATGTACAGTGAAGGCTATTAAGTTATTGTTCTCATCTAGACCTGCTTTGTACTTTACTCTATATGCAGGGCGATAGGTGCCATTCATCATATCATCTTCTCTGCTGTAGATAAGCTTGATAGGTCTCTTGGTCAGCTGTGAGATGATAGCGGCTTCATTTGTAAAATTGCCATATAGACGTCTACCGAAGCCTCCACCCATTCTCGTCATCTCGATAGAAATATTTTCTAAAGGGAGGTCTAAGATTTTAGCACATACCTTAGCTGCAAGCTCAGGAGTTTGAATAGGTCCTACAAGTCTTGCGCTATCTTCTTTGACATCGGCAAAAAAGTTCATTGGGGACATAGTGTTATGCGGTACATATGGCGCATTATATGTTCGCTCTATAATTTTGGCAGCAGTAGTAAAAGCTTTTTCTGGGTCTCCGTCTCGTCTCTGCGCTTCTGTCTTTCCGTTCAGAATGTTTTCTAACTGTTGGGTATGATCTTCCGAGCTTTCTGCTTTAGAGGTTTCTGCATACTCTATACGTAAGACTTTTTTAGCTTTCATGACTTGCCAAGTGGACTCACCGACTATCGCGATCATGTTATTCTTATAGAATGCTGTTTTGCCAAAATGTATGTCTTTGCCCCAGTCGACATCTAATTCTAGTACATCCACTATTCCGGGTAGCGCTTTGACCTCTTCTTTATTGAAGGATTTTATTTTCATACCGAAGGTAGGAGGTTGAGCCACCATAGCGATCAGCATGCCCTCTTCTTCATAGTCCATGCCGAATAGCGATGCACCAGTTACTATACCTCGCCCGTCTACATTTGCAGTAGAATGACCTATGATTTTAAAATCTTTAGGATCCTTCAGTTGTACTTCTTCAGGGATTTCTATAGTACTTGCGGCAGAAGCCACTGCTCCATAGCCTATAGATTTTCCTGTAGCTACATGATGAATGATACCGCCTTCAGTAGTCAGTTCAGAAACTGGAACTTCTAAATTTTTAGCAGCAGCTTCTAAGAGCATTCTTCTGGCAGTAGCTCCAGCTGTTCTAAGACTCATCCAGCCCTTTCTGATAGATTGACTTCCACCAGCAACTTGTCTGGTATATTTTACGACATCTAGTGGCGCTTGTTCCACCATGACATTTTTCCAGTCTACATCTAGTTCTTCTGCGACCAGCATAGGCATAGAAGTTTTTACATTCTGTCCTATCTCAGGATTAGGCGATAGGATAGTGACGACACCATTGTCTCCGATTCTGATAAAGGCATTCATGTCAAACCAAGATTCTGGTAGTTCTAACTCCTTTATCTTTTCTTCTATGAGATCAGATTTGCATCCTGCAAGGAAACTAAAACCCAGCAGCATACCACCTCCAGTAGCACCAGTAACTCTCAAGAATGATCTTCTATTATATTTTGTTTTGATAAAGGTCATGACTTAGTTTTTAGATCTATGAAGAAGGTCCTAGAGTTTAGAAGCAGTTTTGATCGCTTCCTTTATTCTTGTATAAGTGCCGCATCTACAGATATTGCCATTCATTGCAGAGACGATGTCACTATCTGATGGATTGGCGTTTTTGTTGAGAAGAGCAGAAGCAGACATAATCTGTCCAGCTTGGCAATAGCCACATTGTGCAACATCATGCTTCAGCCAGGCCTGCTGCACAGGATGGGTGCCTTTTTCTGACAGACCTTCTATAGTGGTTATTTTTTTGTCACCGACTTTATCCACGGGCATGATACAAGCTCTGGCAGCTGCACCATCAAGATGAATGGTGCAAGCACCACATTGTGCAATGCCACAACCAAATTTTGTCCCTTTGAGCTTAAGGTCATCTCTGAGTACCCATAGTAGAGGTGTATCAGGATCGACATTTACCTTTTTTTCTTGTCCGTTGATGTGTAATGTGAATTCTGCCATTGTGATTTTTTAAATTCAGCTATCAAGATAC